>JAILCB010000285.1 GCA_024680595.1 Lachnospiraceae bacterium
AAGTGAAATGATATTTTCGAGTTGGCTATAAGGCAAGTCGCTATCGAGAAGCTATGCTCATTGGCGAGGTGCAGGATAGGGACCATAATAGAAGAGATTATGAGTTAGCAGGGCTTGAATCGAGAGAAAGGGATTAGCGGCAGCATTTTCCTTTAGGTTGTCAGTGGGAGTGGAATTTAGTGGTATGGTAAAGAACCCGGCTTGAATAGAGGATCAGCTTTTAGCTATTCTAATGACTGGCGGACAGAATACAGAGGTGTGTTCTGTCCGCCTTTATCAAAGGATTCAAATATAGTTAGATTAAATGTGGCAGTTTCAGTCATTCTCGAATAGGGGAGTGGAGAAGTAGCGCTCCGCCGTGTCCGGAAGTACGGTGACTACCGTCTTGCCTTTGCCCAGTTTCTTCGCCAGCTTCAGAGCCGCAGCCACATTGGTGCCGGAGCTGATTCCGCACATGATGCCTTCCTTCCGGGCCAGATCCTTGGCGGTCTGGATGGCCTCATCATCGGTGACGATATAAATATGATTATAGATTTTCTGATTTAAATTCTTGGGTATAATGCCGTCGCCAATTCCCATCTGCAGATGGGTTCCGATATTTCCCCCGGCCAGAATGGCGGCATTCTCGGGCTCCACCGCCCAAATCTCAATGTCGGGATACTGGGCCTTTAAGGTCTCGCCGATACCGCTAATGGTGCCGCCGGTTCCGATACCTGAGCAGAAGCCGTGGATAGGTCCCGCCACCTGTTCCAGAATCTCCAGACCGGTGTGATGCTTATGTACGGCGGGGTTGGCGGGATTTTCAAACTGCTGGGGGATATAGACTCTCGGGTCCTCCTCGGCCATACGAATGGCAGTCTGCAGACACTCATCCATGCAGGCCCCGATATCGCCGGCATCGTGAATCAAAATGACCTCGGCCCCGTAGTGCTTGACCAGAAGCCGCCTCTCTTCGCTGACGCTGTCCGGCATAATGATTCGGGTTTCGTAGCCCATTACCGCTCCGATAAGGGCCAGGCCGATTCCCTGATTTCCGCTGGTGGGTTCCACGATAATGGTATCGTCGTGGATGATTCCGGCTTTTATGGCGTCCATAATCATATTATAGGCGGTACGGGTCTTGATGGAGCCGCCGATATTCAGGCCCTCATACTTTACCAGTACCTCAGCCGCTTCGGGATCATTCATGCGACTGAGTCTGATCATAGGCGTGTGTCCAATATATTCCAGTACGTTATTGCAAATCATTTGACTTTCTAACTCTCCTTTCCATAGCGGTTATCATTATAACACAGGAAACGTTAACTGCAATACTCACAAATATCTTTGCCCCGGCGATGTTCGGTAAGGGAAAGCTTGGGAAAACCAACGAATTCAGTTCTTGCTAGCAGGCCGGTAGCGGAAGACATGGCAATTCCAAAAAAATTCTTGCCCCGGCGATAGGTTAGTACCAGAAACCGGGGCAATGGTCATTACAAATTGGCTTAGAGTCGAGAAAATGTGGCCTTGTGGAAAATGTTGAAAAAAATGAATTTCTGCCATATTGCAGAAAAAGCGGGCCACTAGTCAGTTAGAAATTTGGCAAGGGTTTTCTTCAGCTGCTCCACGTCTATGGGCTTTGCCAGGTGGGCGTTCATTCCCGCGGCCAGACACTTCTCTGCATCCTCCGCAAAGGCGTCCGCCGTCATGGCGATAATAGGTATCTTTCCTGCATCGGACCGCTTCAGAGCCCGTATGGCCTCAGTAGCCTCAATTCCATTCATATGGGGCATCCGCAGATCCATTAGAATCACGTCATAATAACCCTCTTTTGACATTTCAAACATCTCAGCGGCGATTTTTCCGTCCTCCGCCCTTTCGATCTCCGCCCCGTTTTCCTCTAGAATCATAGTAGCAATTTCAGCATTGATATCATTATCCTCCGCTAAAAGGATCTTGCGTTCCTTCAAGTCAAATTGGAGATTAATATTATCCTCATCCTCTTTAACCCGCGCTCTTCCCTCCTGGAACATGCGCAGCTCGTGATAAAGGGTGGACTTGAAAAGGGGCTTGGGAATGAATCCGGTGATTCCGGCACTGCCTGCCTCATCCTCGATTTCTGTCCAGTCGTAAGCGGAAATCAGGCAGATGGGGACATTTTTACCCAGAATTTCACGGAGTTTTTTCGAGGTTTCAATTCCATTCATACCCTCCATCTTGTAATCAACGAGAGCCGCAAAGAAATCCTCGCCTTTCTCATGGGCTTGGATGGCCTTTTGAAGGGCCTCCTCGCCGCTTCGACAGGTCTCGGGTTTGGCACCCAGCTCTTCTAAGGAGATGGCGGCAGTTCGGCGGAGGTCTTCATTATCATCCACAACCAGCACCTTCCAGCCTGGCAGCTTCATATCGGCTTCGCTTTCCGTGACCCTTTCGAAGTCCACGATAATATGGAAGGTAGTGCCCACACCTACTTCCGACTTTACCTGGATTTGGCCGCCCATGGCATCCACAATGAATTTGGAAATGGTCATTCCCAGACCTGTGCCCTGGGTTTTCTGGACCCGGCGATTATCCTCCCGTTCAAAAGCTGTAAAGAGCTTATCCTGGAATTCCTTGGTCATACCCATGCCGGTATCGATAACGGCGAAATGGGTCTGAACGTAGTCATCCCCTTTTTCAGAGGGCTCCTGCCAGAGGTCGATATGAATCTGACCGCCCTTGGGGGTGAACTTCATGGCATTACTGAGGAAGTTCAAGAGGACCTGATTTAAGCGGACACTGTCACAATAGACCTCTTCCGACAGGATATTACTGATGAAAATATCGAAGTTCTGGCCATTTGCCCGAATCTGGGGCCGCACAATATCGCACATGGTTTCCATGGTCTGCTTTAAGGATAAGGCCTCCACATTCAGGGTCATCTTGCCGCTTTCGATTTTGGACATATCCAGAACGTCATTGATGAGCCCTAGGAGCTGTTTGCCAGACAGGGTAATCTTTTTCAGGCAGTCCCGCACCCTTTCCTTATCATCGATATGGGTGGTGGCGATGGCGGTCATACCTACAATGGCATTCATGGGAGTGCGAATGTCGTGGGACATATTGGAGAGAAAGTCACTCTTTGCCTTATTAGCATAAATAGCATCTTCCTTGGCCTCCTCCGCAATGGCCCGTTCCCTTTCGGCCTCCTCTTTGGCTTCCTCCGCAATGGCCCGTTCTTTTTCGGCCTCATCCCTGGCGGCATCTGCCTCCTCTTTGGCTTCTTCCGCAATGGCCCGTTCTTTTTCCGCCTCATCCCTGGCGGCATCGGCCTCCACCTTGGCATCCTCCGCAATGGCCCGTTCCTTTTCAGCCTCCTCTTTGGCTTCTTCCGCAATGGCGCGTTCTTTTTCCGCCTCATCCCTGGCGGCATCAGCCTCTTCCTTGGCTTTCTCCGCAATGGTGCGTTCCTTTTCAGCCTCCTCTTTGGCTTCTTCCGCAATGGCCCGTTCCTTTTCAGCCTCATCTCTGGCGGCATCAGCCTCCACCTTGGCATTCTCCGCAATAGACCTTTCCTTTTCAGCTTCCTCCTTGGCTTTTTCCGCAGTGGCGCGTTCTTTTTCCGCCTCATCCTTGGCTTTTTCCGCCTGGATATTAGCCTCCTCCAGAGCTTTTCTCTGTTTTTCACTCTGAATGATATATAGAATCATTACTAACAGGATGGCCAGAGACAGGATAGTAACTGCAGTGGAAGTGGCAAAGAAACGGCTTTGGCCCATATTATCAATTGCTTGATCCAAAACTCCATAGGGCAGGATGGTAATTAAATACCAGTTGCTGCCGGGCAGGGGTACGGCCGATATCATTCGCCGCTCGGAAATACCTCTCTCAGAGTCATTATAAAGAGCCGTAACATCCCAGCTACCGTCTGTTTCGATGGCTTTTTTGAGTTCATCCACCTTTTGCTGGGGAGTCGAGTCAATAGGCTTAATATACTTTAGAATCTTATCAAAAACGGTTAACTCCTGGGTTTCCGTGCCGGTAACCACATAGCTTCCGTCCCGCCTTATCAGCAAAAAGGTAGCCAGAGTCCGATCAGCCTCCAGATGCATTTTCTCAATGAATTGATCCATTTTGCGGCAGAAGAGGATACCTATGCTGGTTTCCCCGTTTAGCATGGGATAGGAAGCAGGCAGGGCCCAGGTAATGTAGGTTTCTCCCTCCACGGACTCTGCGGCCATGACTACGCCACCATTAGTGGTTAACTCTTTTTTTAGATAATCCATGTCGTCAACCCGTTTTAGTTCTTGACCGAAGGAGGTCTGAAAGGTCTCGGATTGGCTTAGCAGTGCGACGCTTTCCAGATCTCGAAAGCTGACGGATCTTCTAATGGTACTGTTTATGTCCTGGGCAGAAGATTCCTCCCTTAGGCTGTCCAGTTGATTTTTCAAAAACTGCATCTGGTCCAGCCGGATTTCGGCAATTGCCTCGTAACTATATATTTCCTCTGCAGTTATGCTTCTAATATAGGTTTTGGCAATACTTTGGACATCTCTGTCGCTTTCCCGGTTCATGTACCAGACAAGCCAGGTGAAATCCAGTATGGCAACGACTAGGATAATAAGGAATCCCAGAATCAGCATCCGTCGAATGTTATTTTTCTTCATAAATAAACCTCTCTGTTGTCGTAGGCGGAAACCTGTTATCTTTATGTAATAAGTTGTAGAAGGAATATTCCTTAAGGTTGGAGTAAGCTGGATTTTTAGGAAAAATATACCATATCAAGGGGGATTTTTAAACTAATTAAGACCATAGAAATGGGTGATATTGGGATTTACAGGCTTGGGTTTTTGTTGAAAAGATTTTTTGTCTTTTGTAAAATAAGGATGATGGCGCTTTTGCAAAGCCCCAGACCAGGTAATGTGGAGTTTATGGATGTATTTCTATGCTGGCCTATTTGACATTCCGGGATGAGATACTGTTCCCTTGAATTCGGGGAGTGGAAATTATCGCTTCCTGTTTGACTATGTTGGGAATGGGGGTTATTATTGCAGTATGTTTTTTTGCGCAGGCAGGCGTAAAAGCATTGCCGGCTCACCTGCACGGTTGCAGAGCCTGATTGTAACAGGCAGGCGTAAAAACATTACTGGCTCACCTGCACGGTTGCAGAGGCTGATTGTATCAGGCAGGCGTAAAAGCATTGCCGTCGTATTTGTACGGTTGTAGAGGCTGATTGTATCAGACAGCCGTAAAAGCATTGCCGTCGTATTTGTACGGTTGTAGAGCCTGATTGTATCAGGCAGGCGTAAAAGCATTGCCGTCGTATTTGCACGGTTGCAGAGCCTGATTGTAACAGGCAGGCGTAAAAACATTACTGGCTCACCTGCACGGTTGCAGAGCCTGATTGTATCAGACAGGCGTAAAAGCATTGCCGTCGTATTTGTACGGTTGTAGAGCTTGATTGTATTTGGAAAAGGAGATTTTTATGAGAATTACGATACATTTTGATTATGCATGTCCTTATTGCTATATTGGAACCCATAAGCTGAAGAGGATGCTCACGGATTGCAAAGCTATGGAGAAGGCTTCTTTCAAGCTGAAGGCTTTCCGGCTTAATAGAGAAGGCACTGATTTTTCTCAGAATGAGAAATGTGGGCAGTATTATCAGAAGAAGTATTCCCTGACTAATGAGCAGGCCCAGGCTGAATTTGAGAAATTGAATCATATTGCGGCTAAAGAAGGGCTGGAGATTCATTATCCTACGGCACCGGTCATTGATACCACGACTCCTATCAGGGTTACCAAGTATGCACTTGAAAAGCTGGGAGGAGAGGGTGCCCTGGTGCTGGCAGAGGTTTTGTTCCGGGCTTATCAGGTCTATAATATGGACATTTCCAATCCCGAGATCCTTATCGGGTTTGCTGTGAATGCGGGGCTTGACGCTGAGGGCGTGAAGCAGGTCATTGAGAGCGATGAGTATGGTCCGGAGGTTCTGATGGATGAAATGAAGGCGGGCCTCCTTGATATTCATGTAATTCCTGATGTTACCTTTAATGACAAGTACCATCTCAAGGGAATTAGGCCGGACAACGAGGTGCGGGATTTGGTAATGAAGGTCCTTTCTGAGGATAGGATATGAAAACGACTTTATATCTGGTGCGGCACGGCACGACCTATGAGAATCTGAAGAGAATGTTTCAGGGGACGATTGATTCCGCCCTTACCGAGGACGGAATCCGTCAGGCGGAGGAATTGGGCAAGTATTTCAAAGATATTCATTTGGATGTGGCATATATGAGTCCCCTTTCCCGGGCCGTGCGCACTATGGAGGGGGTCCTGCGCTACCATCCGGAAGTGAAGAGTGAGATTGTGGAGGGCCTCATTGAGATTAATGGTGGACTCCTGCAGGGACTGACCTTCGACGAGTGCAACCGCCGCTATGACAATATTATGCTGAAATTCAGGGAGGAGAGCGCCAACTTTGCGGCCCCGGGAGGGGAGAGTATGGCAGATGTCTATAGACGCTTTACCTCCTGCGTAAATGAACTCATGAGGAGAAATCCCGGTAAGGCTGTGGTTATAGTTGCCCATGGAACGGTTATTCAAACCTGGCTTTCCTATGCCCAGGGTTATGCGGAGGATGATGTGCACTTTCAGTTTCTTCCGAACGGGGCTGTCAGCGTTTTTCACTGGGATGAGAACTGGAAGCTGGAGATCGAGAAAATCGGTGATATTTCCTATATGGAGAAGAAGCCGGAGGACCTAATTATCCCTTAATTAGGATGGTATAGGATTTCGAATTTCTTTGATGATTCGGAATATGTAGTGGATCTGGCCCGGACGGGGCGGGATGTGTTCTGTACAAAGTGAGGGATTTCCGAATGCGTTTCCTTGCTGCATCGGGAAAGCCATTACACTCAACGGATTTATAGTGAAAGAACTATTGGCTTCTTTTTCAATCTATGTATTTCAGATTGAATATTGCTAAGGTTAAAGCTCTTGACAGAATAATTGTCTTCTTGCTTTAAGTTTTTTATATGCCCTGGTTGGCCAGAGAAAACAGAAAGCAGGAAAATGTCGGTTTTTCACTTGAGACTTGACTGATTCTGGAAAACAGAAAGCAGGGACAGGAATCTGTCATTGTGGTTCCATTTGCTTTCTGTTTAGACTTTTTCTCTTCTGTTCGAGGAAGCTGCCTTTTTCTGAACTGGTTGACATAACCCTTGGGATGTGTGAGGGTGTCCTCTCTTCGAGGGTGCTAACTCTTTTGAATTAGTTGACATAATATTTGGAAAGTTGGGGCTTTTGCTTTCTGTTCCAGAGAAGGCCTTTCTTCTGAATATGATGGCGTGGTTTCATGGATTACGGATGATTTTGCTTTCTGTTCGAGGAAGCTGGCTTTTTCTGAACTGGTTGACATAACTATCGGGATGTGGGGGCTTTTGTCCTCTCTTCCAGGGTGCTATCTCTTTTGAATTAGTTGACAGAATATTTGGAATGTTGGGGCTTTTGCTTTCTGTTCCAGAGAAGGCCTTTCTT
>JAILCB010000286.1 GCA_024680595.1 Lachnospiraceae bacterium
GGCAACACAAGCAATGATGGCGGTGGCGGGATTTGTAATTCTAATAATTCACAATTTGAAATGCTGGACTGCAGGGTAGAGAATAATTATTCAAGAGGTAAAGGCGGGGGAATATATAATAATGGTACCTTTACAATAAGCGGCAATAGTTCAATAATCGACAACAAAGCATTAGATGTAGGCGGCGGTGTCTGCAATGATTCCAATGGAACTTTTGAGATATTTGGCTGTAAGGTACAGGATAACAGTACATCAGGAAGCGTGGGAGGCGGAATTCATAATAGTGGTAAATTTAAAATAGCGAAGGGCAGTTCGATAACTGGAAACACCGCTTTTAGTAATGGGGGTGGTGTATATAATAGCAGTTCACAGTTTGAAATGCTGGACTGCAGGGTAGAGGATAACCATTCAAGCATTGGTAATGGTGGCGGAGCTTGTGTTTCTGATGGAACATTCACAATAAGCGGCGACAGCTCGATAACTGGCAACACATCTCTTAGTAATGGTGGCGGCATTTATTTTTCTTCTGGAAACCTCACATTATCCGACAGTCCTACGATATTGAATAATTATTCCTTTGGTACGGTCCTTAACAACATTCATCTTTTTCGTGGCAAAAAGATAACGGTGAAAGAACTTACCGGAGGCAGTGTCGGAGTGTATATGGTCTCACCTGGGGTATTTACCCAGGAGGCCGACTTTGATAATGATAGTGAGGCCCAGGCCATATTCAGTTCCGACGCGAATGCATATATGGTCACTGCAGATAGCAGCAAGCAGGCAGAATTGACAGCATGCTATTATGTGGAATTTGATGTCGATGGTGGAAGCCAGGTGGAAGCGAGGAAGATAAAGCCAGAGGTAGGCGCGGTACTGGGCGCACTGCCTACCACCACTAGAGAAGGTTATACTTTTGACGGCTGGTGGAACCGGGAATATAAGGCAGCCTATGGCTCCGATTCCCCTGTGTCAGGGAACCTTATCCTCTATGCCAAGTGGTTGGGGCACTATACCATAACCTTCAATACCAAGGGCCGGGGTAATGCTCCTGCCGCCCAGACGGTTTCGGAAAACTCCAAGGCCACAAAGCCCGCCGACCCCGTAGCCCAGGGCTATACCTTCCTCGGCTGGTACACGGACGAGGCCTGCACGGAGGCCTATGACTTCGAAACGGCAGTGACAAAGGACATCATTCTCTATGCCAAGTGGGAAAGCGATAGTCCCACTGAAGAGGAGATTATTTCCCAGAACACGGTCTCCATGGACAAGGTGACACTGGTCACCGATTATGAAGTGACATACCCAAGCCTCCTGCCCTATTCCTTTAATAAGGCCAAGTCAAAGGACTTCTACCGGATATTCGGAATGACGGTATCCTCCAATACAAGCACGGGGGTGGAATACGCCGTCACCAAGGGGAAGCTTGTGGTGGTGAAGATAAAGGACGGGGACGGAACCTATACTCTGGACCATTACATCCAGATAACCGGCCTCACCCCCATGGAGAAGGGGCAGCTAAAGACCACCCTCACTAAGGAGGAGAAAAAGGCGGCCAAGGCCCTGGCCAAGAAGCTGAAGGCAGCCACCAAGGTGGACAAAAAGGCGGCCAAGACCGGGGTTGGCAAATCAACAGCCGGAATTCACGTAGAAATGTATCCTTATACCCTGTCAGAGGAGAATGTGGCTGACAGCGACAACGGCCTGAAGAACCTGGTACTTTCCGGCAAGTCGGGCAAATACCAGCTCAAATACACTTACAACAAGACCAACAAGAAGGGCAAGGTAAAGGACGGTAAGAAGGACGCCCAGAAGGATCCCGCGGTCGTCACCTATGATGAGGGTACAGGACTCATTACCGTAAGCTCCTGTGAAATTGTAGGCAAGATTGCGGTAAACTCGGACAAGGTGACGAACAAGACCAAGGATATTAAGTAAATATAAGAGAAAGCAGTACCTGGAGGTCATGGGTTTACGCCCATGGCCTCTGTGTTTTTTTGTGCAGGCTACGAGTCAAAGCCTCATGGGACGCTTGCGTACCGATGGGGCCTTGGCGACAGCCCATCGTCGAAGGCCCGAGGGGCCTGAGATGTGGGCGAGGCCCGAATCGAGGGGGTATCCCCCCCTCGACTCCGCAATTCAAAATATTGGTTTGGGTTATTTATGGAGAAAACCATATTATTCTTTTGAAAATCATACTAAAAGGGAATCTGTGTTCGAATCGGGGGCATTTTTATGGGACAACAGCTGAGCTATAGTGGTTCCATCATAGAGAAATCTCTATCACCTGCCTGGGAAGTAGGCAAAGGGAAGGGTGGTTATGGTATTGGCCTGTGGAGTGCTGTGTCGGATTAAGGTGTCAAAGAAGAAATAATGCAGATATCTTATGACGGAGAAACTTTCCTAATTTAACTGTGAGAATGACGGTGCAATCGGACCGGCACTGCTAACCTGGACCTGCTTATGTGGGCTGTAGGATATTAGCGGAAAGACGTTGTTCAAGAGGGAGACCTTTCTGAAGGGTATTCTCGTGTTCAAGATAGTTTTCAGTTGAGTTATTCGGATATTCGTGAAATATTTGTGAGTCGGAGGCTGGGAAGTATGGTAAAATCAAAAGGTTAGGTTGATGTGATATTAATTGAAGCAAGGATTGATGACTATGATGGATGGAAAGATTGGGAAAGGGATGAATCCGTATACAATAGGTTGTTTTTCTGTCGAAGAGAAAAATGAAAGATTTCTAGAGTATAGGGAATGGTAATCCTATGTCAGATCGAATGAGTTGATTTCTTAAAGGAGAAAGTGATGGCAGATTTGATAGGATTACGGGAATATCCCGTGAGTACGGTCTTAAAGATATTATTACAGGACAAAACAACAAGGAAGAATATTATCTTTGCCACGGATGCTTACTCTGACTTGAATACGGAAGTGAAGATTAATGCCAGGACACAGTTAAGTCCAGATTTGATTTTGGGACTTAATGCCAATGTCATTCAACCTCGGGTCTATAAGACATTAGCGGAGCAGAATGAGCGTACGAGAAAGAAGGCGGAGGTTTTTACTCCGGCCTGGATTTGCAATAAGATGAATAATCATTGCGATGCGGAATGGTTTGGATTTGATAATGTTTTCAATATAGAGAATGGTCAGGAATGGACGACTACGGTGAAGGCGATTGCGTTTCCGGAGGGGAAGACCTGGAAGAAGTATATTGATTCCAAGAGGCTTGAAATCACCTGCGGAGAGGCACCTTATCTTGTGTCCCGGTATGATGCCGCAACAGGGAGACCCATTCCCATCAGGGAGAGGATAGGAATTTTGGATAGAAAGCTTCGCATCGTTAATGAAAATACGGATAATGAAGATGAGTGGCTGAATTGGTGTATCCGTTCCTTTCAGAGTGTCTATGGCTATGAATTCCAGGGGGATAATTTGCTGATAGCAAGGATCAATCTGCTCATTACCTTTGTGGACTATATGGAGGACAGGTGGGGACATAGGCCTACGGATGCTGCTTTAAGGAAGATTGCCAATATTATTGTCTGGAATCTGTGGCAGATGGACGGGATCACAGGAACTGTGCCCTATGGCAAGCCGGCGGAGGCCTACAGGCAGATATCCTTCTTTGATTATGAGCAGGGAAGAAATGATACGGAATCCGAAACCATTGACTGTCGAATATATGACTGGCGCAGCAACAAATCGATATCTTATAGGAGTATAAAGGAGGGGAAGTAGAGAATGAAATTTGACTTTTGTATAGGAAATCCACCGTATCAGGAAGATCGTATAGGAGATAGCAATACAGCGACCCCCGTATATAATAGTTTTATAGATGCTGCATATGAAGTTTCTGAAAAAACAATGCTAATAACACCTGCACGTTTTCTGTTTAATGCAGGATATACGCCTAAAGAATGGAACAAAAAGATGCTTAATAATGAGCATTTAAAAGTTGTTTCATATATGCCAAATTCAGGTTCTGTATTTAATGGAGTTGAAATTAAGGGTGGTGTTGCAGTTACATATCGTGATGAACAAAAAGTTCTAGGTCCTATTCGTGTATTTACACAATATGAGGAAGTAAATGAAATATTGAATAAAGTATTAAATATAGAAGGCTTTGAAAGCATAATGAACATTGTTGTAACGAGTTTTGCCTATCATTTCACAAAA
>JAILCB010000290.1 GCA_024680595.1 Lachnospiraceae bacterium
TAGGGGTGGGAACCCCCCTACTCGATTGCGGCTACGCCGCTATCATCTCGCAAGCAAGCTTGCTCGATGATGAGCGGTCGCCGTAAGCCGTGGTCTGCAAGCAAGCTTGCACCACGGCTTTCGGCTCGTCGCCTACACAAAGAACCGCCCCGGGACAGTCTCTATAGTCTGGCCCGGGGCGGTCTCTATTATACTATTCTTACAAATCCGGAAGGCAGATAGCCCCCACAATAATATTAGATAGGGATCTCATCCTCATTATCATAGACCCGGACTTTCATGGTGAAGCATTGATTGGAGCCGTCAAGGGCCTTATATTTAACACTATAACTCCCGGGAACCATAAAGGTCACAGATGCCGGATCTCCATTGGCCTGATAGCTGTTTACCAGCACATTCTTGAGCTGGCCCTTAGGAATCATGATCTTGTACCTAAACTGGGTCGAAGCGCTATAGGCTGTATATCCCTGCTTTTTATTCCCGGTATAAACCAGACCTACTCTTCCATTCAAAAGGCCGTAAGGAGAGGTCAGATTCACGGTAGAATACTGAGATGTCTTTGCCTTCTTTGAACTCTCAAGCACGGGAGTAGCACTCACAGCCCGCCCTTTCTTGTATTTATATTTTGTGGATAAATAGGCAAATTTGAAGACCGGTTCTATAATAGTAAAAGTATAGGACAGAGTTTGTGTTCCTACAGTCACCGTAATCTTTCCGCTAGATCCTGCTGTCGCCGTCTTAGAACAGGTCACCTTTCCATTCTTCACAGTAAGGAAGGTGCTATTGCTTGTCCAAACCGAGCTTTTAATGAGCTTCTTCATTTCCGAGCTCTTAGCATTTCCACTGGCATCTCCAAGAGCAAGTTTAATGCTCTTCCCCTTGCAGATATATCCCTTTAGGGATCTGCCATAGAATCCGCCCTGATCCACCAGAGTATAGGAAGAAGAACTGGAACCGCCCTCCCACTTCAGGGCCTCGGCAGCCGCCGCTGCATCACCTGCCTGAACAAGGCCGGCATTAGAGCACCTGCTATCGATCCCTCCTGCCGTAGTCATGGTGTTCTGAATCAGCTCCTGTACCTTATCCACCTTAGCCCTAGTATTATCCAGACGCAGTTGGGTATTGGCAGAAAGCATCAATGCCACAACTCCGGCCACAACAGGACAGGCCATTGATGTACCACTTATGGCATTATAGGTATTATTATAATAAGTGGAGAAAATATTATAGTGTGCCTCAGTTTCATCACTTGGAAATCCAGAATTCTGACTGGAGCCTCCTGGCGCCAGGACATCAACATCATCCCCGTAATTGGAGTAACTAGCCAGATTATCCTCATAGGTTGTGGCTCCCACGCAAATCACCCCATCATAGGCCGACGGATAGTGACTGCTAGAATCACGTTTTTCGTTTCCGGCCGCCGCCACACAGACAATACCCGCATCCATAGCCTTAGTAAGAGCCTCTTCAATATAGCTATTACTGGAGTAACCGCCAAAGCTCATGGATATCACATCCACACCCAGCTCTGTCGCGGTCTCAATGCCTGCTAGAATGTCCGAGTCGTAGATGCTAGAGCCAATGGCTATCCTTACGGCCACAAGCCCGGCATCCGGAGCCACGCCGATACCGCCATAGCCATTATTTCCCACAGCCGCCACAATACCGGAGCAATGGGAGCCATGACCCTGGGTATCCTCTGCCGAAGAATAACCGTCCACAACACAGGTAGAATCCTTGATATTAGCCTTCAAATCATCATGGGTAAGGGAGATGCCGGTATCCAGAACAGCTACTGTCACTTTCTCTCCCGTAATACCCTCGGCGTAGGCGTCGCCGTCCCTAATGGTATCGTGGAACCACTGATAATTCAGATAGGGGTCAGAATAAGATGAACCTGCCGTAGCCTCAATGTTTTCTAAAGTGCTATTTGTTTCGGCAATCGTAGTATTTCTCCCTGCCGCATCCAGAATCTCCGGTCCAATTTCAATCCTGGCATCTGAAAAATGCGAAATATAATTAGGGGTGACAAGGGTCCTGGTCGATGCCAGTGATGCAGTCTCCCTCAAGGCCTCAGCCGTACCCCGTCCAAAGTCCACCACAGCCACATGATGATTATAGGATACCAGGGTGGCACCGTACTCTTCCGCCACCTTCTTGGCCTCTTCCTCGGTCTCGGCCCGGAACATTCCCTGATTCTCCGCATAATCCTCACCCGGAGTCAGGGATTCCAGGTGGTTAGCCTCTTCATTGAGCTGACTTGCAATCTGGGCACAGATTTCACTGCTGTCCAGGGCCGCAGACGCCGTTTCCCCTTCCCCTGCAGCCGCCTCAGGCTGGGTATCCCCGGTTTCCGGAACCTCCTGTCCCTCTTCCACCGCTTCCTCACTCGCCATAGGGGGTACTTCCGGCAATTCCTCAGCCAAAGCCCCACCAGTTAATCCCATAGTGAGTACAAAGGTGAGAAACAGTGCCAAAATCCTTCTTATCTGTTTCCTTTTCATAATTATTCTACCTCCTTTTCAACCCATCACAACCAAAACAGAATCTAATTTATAATGATATAGACATTTATTATATCGGATAATATGAAATAAATCCATATAGATGCCATAAAAATGAAATGTTTCCTTCTCTCTGTCTGCGAGAACTTCCGCTAAGTTTAAGGCTGCGCAGAGGCCCGCGGCGAAGCGGAGACTTCATGGATTCGCTTTAGAAAATGTCATCTGGCGCTGTCTCTCTCCCCGCGCAGTCCCCCAGTGGAGCGAAGACTGCAGGGGATTCGGTTTAGAAGATGTCAGCTGAAGCTGACTCTCTCCCCGCGCAGGCCCCCGGCAAGTGAGACTTGAATTAATTGCTTTATAGGGGATGCGCTTTTAGCAGCTCCCTGTAAATCTCCATTAATTTCTCATAGTTTGCTTCCGGCCTAAATTCCCTTAATACATCTCTTGAGAAAGAATAATCCCCGGCCCGGAAGGACTGAACTCTGTCCGGCAGCTCCTCCATACTCTTCATGAGAGGCTTCCGGGATCCGTATATGCGGGAAAGGATATCTCCCCCGTTTCCAAAATCCAGCCCCAAAACAGGCCTTCCCACAGAAAAGCACTCAATAATAGTCATGGGAAAACCTTCATACCACTTTGAGGCAAAAATCATGGCCTCCGCCCCTGCCATGAGCGAAAGCGTCTCATCATGCTCCCTCCGGCCCAGAAGCCTCACATTAGGCATAGTTTCAGCAAGGGTCTCTATCCTCCCCGTGAACTCCTTATCCTCCCCATCTCCACAGACATAGAGAAATATATCTGATGGAACCCTTCTCCAGACCAGGAGAATATCCTCCAGGCCTTTCAGCGGGTCGATTCTGCCCACATAGATAAAGTATTTCTCCCGTGAATCTCCGCCTTTGTCCCAGGTTTCAAGCGAAGCAGGCCTGGTCTCAGATGCCGGAAATCCGCCGGCAGCTGTCTTCTCTGTGGAAAAGAAGCCAGGGGAATGCCCATCCAGGCCCTCTGCCTCAGCCTCACCGCCAGGGATTCCCTCTCCCCCGATCCCGGTCTCATCCGGGGCAAAGTTTGGTTTCACAAAGAATCTATGTGCCCCCTTCTCTATGCCGTAGGCCTCCTCCAGTCTCTCAATCCCCTTAGAAAGTATCCTCCGGTTGAAGTCTGTGAGACAGATAAAATTCACCCCTTCAAAAGTTCCCCGTCTCATATTCACCCCCCGGATGGCGGTCAATAAGAGACTTAGGATTCTGCTGCCCCTATAGCAGCGGCTCCCAATGCCGCATTTGACCCCCTTCCTCAGACAGTCCCGACACACTGCCCCATTGCGGTAGAGCATGGCATTGACACAGACCATGCGGAAATTATGGAGGGTCTGAACCACCGGCACCCCCTGGTCCTTTGCAGCCTTGAAGACCGCGGGACTCACAAGAAATTGGGTATTATGGACATGAACCAGATCGATGGCCTTTTCCCGAATGATGCGCCTAAGCTCCCTATAGCTTCTTCGGGAAAATATAGCCTCCGTCAAGAGCTGCCAGGGCTTCATATCCTTATTATCCCTCGCATAGCAATAGACCCGGTGGCCGTGGTCTTCCAGAAGCTTCCTCTCATTCTCAAAAACCCTATCCTCACCTCCTGCCACCTTATAATAATTATGAACCAGCAATATTCTCATATAATCTCCCGGCCCCTGTCCACAGGCACTCAAAGCATAAATCATTCCATTGTTTTTCGTGACACATATATTATAACTGTGATATAATAGAGCCAGCCTGGGGGGTGCGATAATCTCTGTTTTATTTGAACCTACATTTACTTGCCATGGGATTCCAATATTCACAAAGTCCGATGCCAAGCCGTCGCCGCCAAAGCGGACACAGGCCTTAGGTCTGCGTAGGAGCGGAAGGCAGAAGATGAGTTGAGGTTACCCACCTAGCCTTGCTAGGAGTCATCTGGCAGAGACCGCCCCTCTGGGTTTCTGTTCCGCAGCAGTCATTTCCCCGGCTCAGTTTTATCCTCCCATTTCCCTTTTCTTCACCCTATCATGCCTTATATATTCCAATAATTTGGACGATTCCAGCCCTTCTGCCCAGACAGCCTCCGAAGAATCCAATACATGCAGCTGAGACCTGCCAGATTCCCTGTCCTCTTCTGACTCTCCACTTATCTCTCCCCTTTCCAGCATTCCCAGATAATAATCAATGCATTCCAGGGTTTTCTCTTTGGAATAGAAGTAGTCCGAGTAAAGTACGGGATCCTTCGAGAGATATTCCACAAATTCCGATATGGCCCAGGTCAGAGAGGATTCCCTAATCATAACATAACGAAAAAAACGGTTTTCTTTATCAAGGCAATAGAAAAACACTCTTTTATCTGCTGTCATTTGAATTGCCACCGGCCGCCGCACCGGAAAGTGAACTGTATCCAAAATGCGGATATGAACAGAATCCCGAAGAATCTCCGTTTTTAGCTTTTCCAGAACCCCAATACGCTCCTCGACAGATAGGGATTCTGCATATTTGGCAGGAAGCTCGGGAGTCCTCCCGGTCATTACGAAATAGCGCAAACCGGCTTCCGGGAAATAATAAGCCCTCTTTTTCATACTTCCTGCCTTATGTGCATGTTCATTGAAAACCCTATAGTACCTTTCTACCTCTTTTCCCTTTTTCTTTATCATTTTCAAGGCATTTTTTCTGTCCGATATAATCAAAAGCTGAGGATAGGGGCTAATTCCAAAAACGGAATCAAGCACTGCCACAACTGGTTCGATATCATCCAGGGCATAGCCGATATCATTTTGGGCATGGAATAATTTCTCGGAGTCGGACAAAATTCGTTCAAATATATGCTTATAATCCTCCACTACCGCCTTCTCTACCGTGACCACCGCCTTATCAAAATTAGAGGAAAGGTGAATCACCGCGTCACCCATAATAATATAATAGGGATATGGCACAAAGGTGTCATCCGAGATTATCTGCTTAACATATACATAGTAGGCTCTATAGTCAACGCCTGCAGTGAAGGCCAGGGACAGCATATGGGAAAGGGTGCTGAGATTATAGGTAATATAATGACAGTTCTGGCTAGACTTTACAAAATACATGATATGCTTTACCCTTATCCTCGAAAGCTCCGTGAAGATGGTCCGCCCAAAAAAATCCGAAATGAATTCATTGGTAAAGGGCGCAAATACGCAGACCTCATCTATTTTTCTAGATAGAATGAGACCCGTGAGAATGTGTATAATTTGAAAGGTTCCTCTCAGAATCTGTGTGCTCTTGCACAAATCCATATTCAAAAGGACTCCGCTCTCCGGACGATCAAATTGGAAAACCTTTTCCTGGTTAATTGGATTGTACATATCCAGGAGCATTTTCATGAAATTATTTCTCTGCAGAAATAATTCCTCCCCCGATGTCATTAGCTCGTAGGCCTCCCACAGAGCCTTCCTTTGAGAGGGTGTCAGCTTGAGCCAGGGCACCAGCTTCTCCATATTCTTCCTATCCGGAATCCGGTTGCCGTTAATCATACGCACAATGGTTGTCCGGTTCACTCCGGATAGCTGGGAAAGCCGATAGACTGTATAGCCGCTCTCCTCAATATACTGGTTCAGTCTCTCCCCTAGAAGTGACATAAATCACTCTCCTTCTCTCACTGCTGATCTAGATATTACTTGTAGTTTCAATTATAATTTAGGATAAGCACACGGGCAAGCACATATTGCAATACAACTGGCCTTCTAGTATTCTAGAAAAAACAAACGTCTGCGGGTGAGTCGCGGCGTTTACTTAATTGCACTGAGGGGTGTATATTGAATAGCTTTTACAGAAGACCGGTCCGAAAGCAATATGTCTAAGACCGGTTTTTCTGTGCAGGCATAGAGCCATAGTTTCCCCGGCGTGCCTTCACGCCGGATAGACACAAGGGCGGCCCATCATGGAGGCCGTCTGACTTGAGATATGGGCGAAGACAAATCGGGTAGGGGGACTCTTCCTCTACTCGATTTTGTATTCGCGGCCAGCCCCCGCGAAGCAAGGGGCGGGTATCGTGCAAAGCGGGATTTCCGAATGCATAGAAAGCTGTTATGCGGATATCCACAACAGGGCGGGTCCCGCGCAGAGCGCGGAATTTCCGAATTACACCAGAAATTCGCATTCTGTACGCGACTTGCAGCATTAACCGGATAATTTTCCTGACTATACAGAATTATTACATAAAGGAGGCACACGAAATGGACATTAAACCGGGCGCTTTTATAGCTTTGGAGGGGATTGACGGCTGCGGCAAGAGCACCCAGGCCTCCCTCCTTCTCTCCCGCCTCAAGGAGGCCGGCATAGCCTGTCACGGAACCATGGAGCCCAGCGGAGGCCCCATCGGCAGTCTGATACGGCAGGTGCTGACCGGCCGTATGCACATGGATATGCGAACTGTAGCAGGGCTCTTCACCGCCGACAGGCTGGATCACCTTTTAAATGAAAAGGACGGCATCCTTTCCATGGTTCAAAACGGCATTACCGTGGTAACCGATCGCTATTACTTTTCTTCCTATGCCTACCAGAGTATGGATGTACCCATGGAATGGATTATAGAGTCCAATTCCCAGAGCAGTGCCATTCTCAGGCCTTCCGTCACGATCTTTCTGGACATCGACCCTGACGAAGCCCTCACCCGAATAGAAAAGAACCGCTTCCAAAAAGAACTTTTCGAAAAGCGGTCCAGTCTCATCCGTGTCAGAGACAACTATATGAAGGCCTTTGACCTATTAAAGGATCGGGAAAAGGTCTTAATTATAAAAGCCTCCGGTGACCCGGAGGCAGTAGGTGAGGCTGTCTGGCAGGGCCTGCAGGACTACCTCTAAACATAAGAAAAGCCCCGGCCGTCTTTTTTCCGGGAGGGCCGGGGCTTTTCTTATCGCAGAGCCGCCGAGATGAAGTTTGTCGGCTGAAGCCGACCGGCGGCCCGCGGACGAGAGGGTGCGATATGCATCTTCCCTCTCGATTTTTTCTTATGCTTCCGCCTTCATCTTCATACTAATGGCGGCTCTCTTTCTCAGTGTAGGATCCAGAATCCTCTTTCGAATCCGAAGGCTCTCCGGAGTCACCTCCAAAAGCTCATCCGTATCAATGAAGTCCAGAGCCTGCTCCAGCGACAGATTCAGGGGCGGCACCAGCCTCAGGGCCTCATCTGCAGAGGAAGACCGGGTATTGGTCAGATGCTTGGTCTTGCAGACATTGACCTCAATATCCACATTCTTGGGATTGGAGCCTATAATCATTCCGGAATATACCTTTGTGCCCGGTGTAATGAAAAGGGTTCCCCTGTCCTGGGCATTGAAGAGCCCATAGGTCACGGCCTCCCCCGCCTCGAAGGCAATGAGGGAGCCAGACTTCCGGAATGTGATATCCCCCTTATAAGGGCCATATCCGTCAAATATAGTATTAATAATACCATTTCCCTTTGTTTCTGTAAGGAAGCGGCCCCGGAAGCCAATGAGACCCCTGGAGGGAATCCGAAACTCCAGCCTGGTGTCTCCCCCCGCGGCGGCGCCCATATTGAGAAGCTCTCCCTTTCTCTCAGAAAGGGTGGAGATAATGGTGCCGGAAAACTCCTCCGGTACATCCACATAGGCTATCTCCATGGGCTCCAGGAGCTTTCCGTTTTCATCCTTCTTGTAAATGACCTCCGCCTTGCTGACAGCGAATTCATAGCCCTCTCTGCGCATTTCCTCGATAAGGACCGACAGATGCAGCTCACCCCGGCCGGATACCTTGAAGGTATCCGTGGAATCCGTTTCCTCCACCCTCAGGGAAACATCTGTATTCAGCTCCCGCATGAGCCTGTCTTTAATATGCCTGCTGGTGACAAACTTGCCCTCCTGGCCTGCCAGTGGGGAATCATTGACAATGAAATTCATGGAAATGGTAGGCTCGGAGATTTTCTGGAAGGGTATGGCCACAGGATTCTCCGCCCCGCAAATAGTATCCCCGATTTTCAGGTCTGCAATACCGGAAATCGCAACAATAGAGCCAATCTCCGCCTCATTCACATCCTTTTTGGCAAGCCCCTCGAATTCATAGAGCTTACTAATCTTCACCTTCTCCCTCCGCTCGGGATCGTGGTGATTAACCAATACAGCCTCCTGATTCACCCGGATTACCCCGTTATCCACCTTGCCAATGCCGATTCGGCCCACATACTCATTATAATCAATGGTACTAATGAGGACCTGCAGGGCCTGGTCCGGATCTCCCTTGGGAGCCGGAATATCGGAAAGAATGGCGTCAAAAAGGGGCTTCATATCCGTGCCCGGCTTGTCCGGATCCAGTGAAGCTGTTCCCTCCTTTGCGGAGGCATAGACAAAGGGACAGTCCAGCTGCTCGTCAGAAGCGTCCAGATCCATGAATAGCTCCAGGGTCTCGTCCTCCACCTCCCTGGGCCTGGCCCCGGGCCGGTCAATCTTATTAATGCAGGCAATAACCGTCAGCTTTAGGGCCAGGGCCTTCATGAGCACAAACCGGGTTTGGGGCATAACCCCCTCAAAAGCATCCACCAAAAGGACGACACCGTCCACCATCTTCAGAATCCGCTCCACCTCGCCGCCGAAGTCCGCA
>JAILCB010000317.1 GCA_024680595.1 Lachnospiraceae bacterium
CCCCCATCTCCAGGGCCTGTCCAAAGTCGCATATGTCATGGACCTCCGGCAATATGGACCTGCGGCTCTGCTTGGCGGCGGCTTCCGCCTTCTTTCTCCATCTCTCCACCCGGTTCTTCGCTTTTCCGGGATCCGGCCGGAGCACAGACCGGCTGCAGGATACAGGCACAATCTCCGAAACCCCCAGTTCCACGGACTTTTCAACGATGAAGTCCATCTTGTCCCCTTTTGGCAGACCCTGAAAAAGGGTGACCCGGACAGGCAATTCCACATCTGCCTCTTTAATGAAATCCAGCCTGCAATGGACCTCATTCTCCCCAAAGGACTCAATATGGCAGCGGTATTCCCTGTTATCTATACCGTTACTTACAGAAACCACGTCCCCCGTCCTCATACGGAGTACATTCTTTATATGATTGAAATTGCTGCCGGTGAGCAGGATATCCTTCCCCTGAATAGCGGCAGGATCTACAAAAAAATGGCGCATACCCAATATCTCCCTTTCCCTTCGGATGGATTCAGGCCCGGCTATCGACAGCTGACAGGGGGTTCTATCCCCTGCCGCCGGCGTAAAAAGCCCCTCTACCAGACCAGAGCCTCTACATCTCGTCTCCACTGATCGGGTTCGCTCCCCTGCCGCCGGCGTAAAAAGCCCTCCGCCAGACCTTCTGCGGTCTTGCGGGGCCTTTACCTCCATGGGGGATTAAACCCCACTGAGAAGAATATGTCATAAAAGGCCACTTCAGAAACGGAGGTCTTCTCACTCTGAGATAAAGCATCCATACGGAGGGCTTTCAGTCTTCCTTTATGGGCTTCAGTACAATACAGGCCCATTCCCCGTCGACACTCTCCTCCACAATCTGAAAACCGCTTTCCTCAAAAAACCTCTTCATTTCCTCGGCCTTATCCGTCAGAATTCCAGATGTGATAAAGATCCCGTCCTTCTTCAAAAGCCTTTGGGCCTGCCCTGTAAAGGGCTTTAGGACCACCGGCAGGATATTGGCCATAATGAGATCGAAGGACTCCCTTTCCTCAAAGGGCCGATCCAGGAGATTCCTGTTTAATAAGCGAAAATCCCTGTCGGACAGGCCGTTAACCCGGAAATTCTCCTCAGCGGCAGGAGGGGATCCGGGGTCAATATCCGTGGCAATTCCCTCTTTTGCACCGAATAGGAAGGCCATAAGGGATAGGATCCCGCTGCCTGCCCCCATATCCAGAAAACGGATGCCGCTCCGCATGTATTTCTTCAGGGCCCGGATACAAAGCCTGGTAGTCTCATGGGCCCCGGTCCCGAAGGCCGCCCCGGGATCGATTTGAACCAGATAATCCCAATCCCTCTGCCCGGTCTCCGGGGAAAGCTCCCAGGAGGGGACAAAGCGGGCGGATTCCCCATCCTCAAAATCTATGGTAAAGGAATGAAAGAACTCCTTCCAGTTATTGAGCCAGTCCTCATCCGCTGTTTCTGTGACAGAGATACCCCCGTCCCCAATATCCACGTTCTCTCCCAGCCTTTGCAAAAGGGCTGATACCTGCCTCAATATATCCTGATCCGGTTTTCCCTCCTCCAGATAGAAGCTGACATAGGCCAGGCCCTCCGGAAGGCCATTATCCGGAAGTTCATCGTAGAAAATACCGCTCTCTTCTATTTCCTGAGAAATCAGCCCATCCTCTATCTCAATTCCGTCCACCCCCAGATCACTTAACTCTGTACTCAGAATATCCTCTGCCGCAACAGTGGTACGAATTGTAAACTTCCTGTATTTCAAAGACCCTTCCCCCTTATTCTCACAAATGTCCAATTATTTTACCGGATGAAGCTGATTTTGCAAATCATATTACAGGACACAGAACCCAAAAAAAGAATCCGTCACGCCTTTTTCCCGGCCGCCCTATGGCCAATACAGATAAATATAAAGAGCAGCAGGCCAAATAGGGTCAGGAAAAGCCCTTCCCCGGCATAGGGGGTCACATAAGTAAGGGTGATATCATGCTCCCCCTTTTCCAGCTCCAGACCCAGAAATACAAAGTGAACCTGCCTTATTGGCTTCTCCTGCCCGTCCACATAGGCTTTCCATCCCTTACTATAAGGTACGCTAAGACAGAGCAGCCTGTCGGAGTCCAAACTAATATGGCCCTTAACTCCATTCTCCTCAAAAACTATATCTTCCAGAACCTTTTCCGAAAGCCTGTCATAGGCCCTGTCAATAAGCCTGTCCGGCAGGAATGTGAGCTCCAGGCCAGAGCAGTCATAGGTTCCCGCCTTCTGAAAGTGAAGGGTCAAATCGTGGGCAAATATGTCCTCCACATGGCCCAGGCTCATGATAATATTATCCTGGCCGCAATAATAGATATTCTTGTAATTCAAATACTTGAAGGACCTATACCTGTCCCCGTAGGATAGGGCAATATTGGACTGGTCGGGAAGACTCTCGCTCTCTGTCTCCCTCATAATTACCAGCTTATCTATATCGCTTAATTCCTCCCACTCTTCATTGGAATAGAGCTGTCTCTCCCCTATTCCCTCAAAGCCTAAGCCGTAAAGACCGAGCCGGAGCTCCCCGCTTCCCGGATCCGATCCTGCCCCCTTCCCGGCCCCCTCCGGAAGCTCAAAGTGAATTCTGGCGGAAGCGCCCTTCTTTTTCACATATATTTTTCCATCTGCCATAGAAATATTATCATTTTCTTCCAATTTGGCAGAAAGCCTTATGGTCTCAAAGTCCTCCGCCATGTTCTCCGGCTTACTTTTGTCCCCATTCCCGCTGTCCGCCTCTTCCTGCCCCTTCTTCCCTGCAGCCTTCAGGGGACCCTCTGCCTTATCTAGAACAGCGTACCGCAGCATGGCCTCGTCCCTCATGCCAAAGCTCAGGCTCTGAAAATCCTCTGTAGAGATATAGGAATCATAGCAAAATCCCAGGGGCAGGGCTAAATCTGTTTTGTAGAGACCAACGGCTTTCCCCTTGACCTCCTTAGTCCTTCCGGTATCCGTAAAGCCATAGGATACCTTATCAAGCCCATCCTCGCCCACAAATAGGCAGCGGACGGCAGAGAGCAACTGAATAGCCCTCCTGCCTCCCAAATCCGTAAACATATAGGTGCGCTCCGCCGCAAGAGCTGTCTCCTGTATCATTTTTGGTACATAGGGTCCTGTCATACTTAGGTAGTAGTTGGTAGTCATGATCCTTCTGATATCAGAGCTGTTTCGGGTAAAGTCCGTATTAATCTCCTCGCTCCTAAAGGGTCCTTGAAAATCCCCCTTTTCTCCCCCGGAAGCTTCCTCTAAGTCCTCATCTAAAAGGCTGTCGGCATTCTCCTCCATTAGCTCTCTATTGGCCTCTCCATGATACAGATAATCCTCCGTTCCGCTGGAGGACCCATATTCCGATTGCCGGAAATAGGCATTGGTAAAGACCCCTGCCAATACCAGAAGAAGCAATATTGACCTGCTTTTCTCCCGGGACATGAAAAGGATAGCTGTACAGATAAAGGCCGTCAGGGCGCAGATCGCAAATGTCTCCTTATTCCTGGTATAAGGGGCAAGCAGGGCCAATAGGCAGTAGAAGCCGGTAACTATAAAGAGAAAACCCTTGTCCCCATCGGACAGGGAGGTCATTTCCGGCAGCATTACCGACACAATATAGGCTACAAGAAGGGCAAGGCACCAGGTCCATCTGTTGGTCACATAGGCAAAGCCATTGAGGGCAAAGCCTGCAAAGGGTATCATGACCACCAGCAAGAGAAAGAGCAGGGCAAGACTAGTCTTTATATATCTCACGCCCTTACCGGAAACACGGGCTGAAAGCATTTCCCCTTCTCTGTCCTGTAATATTTCCCTGTCCCGGACTGCTTCTCTGTCCTCTACCGTTTCCCTGTCCCGGACTGCTTCTCTGCCCTCTACCGTTTCCTTCTCCTGGACTGCTTCTCTGACCTCTACCGCTTCCCTGTTCTCTACTGCTTCTCTATCCTCTACTGCTTCTCTGCCCTCTACCGCTTCCCTGTTCTCTACCGCTTCTCTGCCCTCTACCGCTTCCCTGCCTTCTACTGCTTCTCTGACCTCTACCGCTTCCGCGCCCTTTAATAGGCCCCTCTTTCTCAGGCTGGAAAAAGCCCTTCTGACCAGGAGGGCAAAGCAGAGAAAGCCCATGGGCGTATAGCCGAATACGGTCCATTCATAGGGTCTTGTCCCTCCCACAAAGGCCGGCAGAAGCTTGGCGTAATAAGGCACATCATAGAGAAGGGGTACATATTTCTCAGCCTCATACCGGGAAGAGGTACTCATTACCATGACATTTGGCAAAAGTATCAGGGCCGCTATCATCATGGAAGTGGCCCCATATAGAAGAAATCTCATGCAGACTCTGAGAGGGCCCGCCATGCCCCCTTCCCTCTCCCGGGCCGTGAGATAGGCCCATATTCCCTTTCCGGCCGGCCTATTTACCCTCTTTATATTCCATAGATATCTATATATGACATAGGCAATGGCCAGAACCACTATCATATATAGAAAGTAGAAGTTCGAAAGGGCGGCGGCGGACAGGGAGAGGATAAACAGGACCGGTTTCTTTCCCTCCAGAACCAAATCCGACCCCAAAAGCACATAGGGAAAGTATAGCAAAGGAACCATGAAGCAATATTGGTGTACACAGTAGTATATACCCCAGATAGAAAAGCAATAGATTATTGCCCCTCCAATTGCCCCCCAGTCCCGGGCCCCGTGGTGCCTGGCAAAGAAGAGAAGGCCCAACCCCGCAAGGTATAGCTTTATGAAAAAAAGGAGGCCGTAGAATATGTCCATATGGGCCTCACTTACAAAAACCGTGAGCAGGTTAAAGGGATCCCCCAGGCCGTAGTAATGCATGGTAATGATGGCATCCGCCCCGAGACCGATGCTGTTATCCCACATGGGAACGGAAAAGCGGCCGGAAAAAAGGCCGGCAAATACCTGCTTATAGAAGCGGCTGGTATACAGAAGCCCCAGATAATGCTGATTCAGCCCGTCATCCTTCCATATGAGGGTTTTGTGGGTGATTATGAAAAAGGAAAAACAGAAAAGGAATGTCAGGGAAAAAACAATAAAAAACAGCATGGCCAGTCTCAATTTTCCATGAGCTGTCCCCTTTTTTGTCCATTTATACATTTTGCCTGTTAACTTATTTAGAAAACCCATAACCATCCTCTAAATCGAGTAGGAAAGATGCATATCGCATCCTACTCGTCCGCGGGCCGCCGGTCGGCTTTAGCCGACAAATTTCATCTCGGCGGCTCTGCAATAGAAATCGTCCGGGATAATATCAGACAGAAAGAGTCCTTGTCCCTATCCCTTGTATTTCCTCCTAATGAAAGGAACCAGGCAGATAAGAGCCAATAGCAGCACTCCCAATATACTTAAGCGGAAACCCGCCCCCAGCATGGGCGTCTCATAGAAGAGATCTATAGTATGGTCCCCCTCTCCTATTGCTATGGACATAAAGGCTATATCCGCCACCATAATCCTTGTCTCCTCTCCATCCACATAGGCTCTCCAGCCCTCTGCATAGGGAATGGAAAGTACAAGGATTCTGGGTTTATCAAAGGAAACCCTGCCGGAAACCCGGTTCCTTGCTATTTGGACATTGGTCATCTCATGTTTCTTTTCCTCCGCCAGCCCCTCGGCAATCTCCGCATGGGAAATGCTTTCTATTGAGAAAGAGTCAAAGCTATAGATGCCCTCCTCCTTAAAGGTGAGAACCACCTCCGACAGCCCCTGTCCCAAATCACCCAGATTAAGGGCGAAATCATGCCTGTCGCAATAGTCCTTCGATTTAGGAGTCAGGACTTCTATGGTCTTCTTTCGCCCGGAAACTGCCACCTCTATGGCGGAATCCGTCTCTTCTACAAAGAAAAGATCCTCTATCCTGGTTTTTGTCCTCTGATAATCTGTGAGATTCTTCCAGGAGGCCCGGTTATAGGTCCTTCTCTTCTTTATCCCCCTGAAATTAAGATTTTCAATGACCAGATAGGAATCCCTATCTCCTTCTGTTTCAATGCTAAAGGATATCTCCCCCTCATTTCCTATCCAGAAGCCATTATCTGAAACCGCCGCATTTCCCCGGCATGTCCAGCTGTCAATGGCTACTTTCTCTCCCCCCTCGGTCAGTGACAGGGCAGGCAAATCCATGTCCTCAAAATCCCTGTCCTCCAAAACGACGGCCTTTGTCAGGGCCCTCTCCTTATCCGTCACAGACAGCCTGTCAAAATCCCCCCGGGATATTGCCCCATCCGGCGAAAAGCCCAGACTTAAGGCCTTATCAGAGCTATAGCGGACTACCTTACCTAGAGGGGTATCCCCTGAGGCAGATTGGGAATAGGGATAGGGAATAGGATTGCCCCAATCCGGATAGGCCAGGAAATGCCTGACACCTGTAATACCCTCCAGGGCGGCCCTGCCGTCAAAACCATTGAACTCAAAATTCCGGGCCGTATTCAGGTATAGACTGTCAATGAACTCCCTATGGCCCTTCGATACAGCCGGAAAATCATGGGAATTCGTATAAACTCCCCTTTGCAAACCGGAATTAATGGGGATATTGAGGGCAGACTCATCTATCCGGTAAAAGTCCCCCCTGCCCTCAAGGGAAGCAAAGCTCCCCCATGTCCCCCTATTCTCAAGAAGACTGTCCGCATTTCTGTCTGTCAAAATCTCTCCGGACTCATACATAGGAACAAATTCCTCTACCCAGGAATGGGAGTCCACCGAATAGTTTAGCCAGGCCTGGCTTCCTGTTCCCAGCAGAAGAAAGGAAATGCCTACTATCCCTATTAGAATATGACTGGGTATCTTGAATGCCCTCCCCCATAGGTCAAAGGAAAGCTGCCTTCTCTTCCATAAAACTACCCCAGTACACAGGAGGAACAGCAGCATCAGGGAGGCAAAGGTCCTTGCCGTCCTCGATAGAAAGGTCATGATGCAGAGAAAGCCATAGATGAAGCAGATATATATTACCCTTCTCTTCTCTCTATCTTTTATAATAATAAGATCCCCTATGGCATAGCTCACCATCATTCCCATGCACAGGCTATAGGCCGGAAGCCATATATTGATTCTCTGGGACAGGCCATCCGTAAAAATGCCCAAAAAGGGAATGGATAGAAGAACCGTTAATAGGCAGAACAGAAAGCGAATCCCCCTGGTTCTGGCCCTTGCCACCACAAAGACTATGACCAGGCAAAGGAGGCCCAGGGCGCCATAGCCAAAGAAGGTCCCGGACCCGGGGTTTTCCATATTCATAAAGCTAGTTGGAAGCTGCAGGTAATAGTTCAGGGAATAGAGGGGCGAATCCGCTCCCATGGCCCCCAGCTCCAGCTTTGGGCTATTGGTGCCGAAGGACTGGAAAAGCAAGACTGCTGATATCAGAAATACAGTAAAGCAGGAAAGAAGAAAACGGGCAAAAAAGGAAAGGAAGTCCTTTAGGGCTGCCTTTCGCTCCGGCTTTTTTGTAAATCCCCATGTAATTACAGACACAGACCGATAGCAAAAGTAGGTCCCAGAAAGGATAAGCAGGATATAGAAAAAATGGATATTTGAAAAAGCCACAAAGGAGCTGCTTATGACAAATACAGCGGGCCCCTTCCTCTCGATAATCCGATCTATTCCCAGAAGAACCAGGGGATAATATACAAAAGGAATTAGAAAGGAGGGATCCATCAGGCCCAGAATCATGGTATAGGAGTTAAAGCAATATACCATGGAAGCCACCAGGGTTCCTGTGCGGGAGGCCCCATGGCCCAGGGCAAAACAGGAAAAGGTAATGCCCCCCAGGAAAAGCCGGCTAAGGATGATAAAGGAGTAGAAGAGATCTGAATTCTCGATGGAAAAGAAGGCCGCCAGCAGATTTATGGGAGAACCCATGCCGGCATTATATAGGGCGGATATAATATCCCCTCCCAGGCCAAGGGAGAAGTCCCACATAGGAAATCCTTCCCTTAGAAAGCTCCGGACATTAGAAAGACAGATCCTCAAATACCTGCCATAATAAAGCATGGCATTATAATGCTGATTCAGGCCATCCGTCTGCCATACGAAGGAAGCGTTCACTTCCCTGAAATGAGAAAAAACAAGTAAGGAAAAGAGAGAAAACAGAAAGGTATAGCAAAGGAAATATAGAGTTTTATTCTTAGGTACAAACAGTTTCTTCATATCAAATCCATGTCCTGCAGATACTATATCTAAACAAAACAACTGAAAGGATATGCCATATTCTGCCCCATCTCAATAGTCTATAAACCCACGGCCAACCCCTTCCCCTGCCCTCTATTTAGGGCCCGCCCCTATACATATTGCCTTAGGCGGACTAAGAGCCGGTCCTTTTTGGTGGTCCTTATGGGGCCGTCATAGATAAACTTGCCCAAGCCCCGGATGGTCAATATATCCCCGGCATGAAGGGGACTGCTGCTATTCTCTGTGATCCTGCCGTTTAGAAAGACTTCCTTCTTTCGGAAGCGTTCTGTCACCCTGCCCCTGGAATCCCCGGTGAGCCTGGCTACCACGGCATCTACCCGCTCAGAGGCCAGGAAAATCTCCTTCTCCTCAAAGACTGGACAAAGCCCCGGCACCGGACCTGAAAGCCTCTCGCAGCGGACACTGGTATGCTTAACCGTCAGAAGATTCTCCGAAATATACTCAGATAGGCGGGATACGGCGCAGAGATAGGCCTCATGACCGGAAACAATAATATCTCCAAGAGAGCTCCTCTCAATTCCCAGATTCATTAGGGCTCCCAGGAAATCCCTGTGGCCCAGGTCATCGGAAAACTTCTCCGATAGGGGGGAGATTTTCAGGATGTCCAGAGGGAATTCCTCCCTGCAGTCCCAGTCCTTTTCCAGGCCAAAGCCCGCCATCTCCCGCTCCGCCCCCTCAAATCCCCCAAAGAGCACGGTCTCATTATCCATGATTTCCCCGCTTTGAATAAGGTCCAGGAGAAGAGACTTCTCAGGCAGGGCGAGAAAATCCGTAAATCTGGGGACAGAGGTCTGACGGGCCTTTCTATAGAGCTCCAGAAAGCGGTTTCTCCAGATCTTTTCACTATCGTCCATATCCTCTATTCATCCTCCGCTATAGGGATCCCGTTCCCGGTGACAGCCCCGCCCTTACTCTTCCTTCTCTTTCTCATTTCCTACATCCAGTCTCTGCCTCTCCACCAGATCGCTGAAAAAGCCCTTCTTTGCTATGAGCTCATCATAGGTGCCGTCCTCGATAATATTTCCCTCGTTCAGCACAATGATCCTGTCGCACTGCTTGATGGTGGAAAGCCTGTGGGCAATGACGATTCGGGTGCACTTCAAGTTGTCCAGAGACTGGGACACCTTCTTCTGGGTCAGATTATCCAGGGCACTGGTGGCCTCATCAAACATAAGAATCCTGGGCTTTGGCGCAATGGCCCTGGCTATCATGAGTCTCTGCCTCTGGCCTCCGGAAATACCTCCCTGACCCTCTGAAATAATGGTATTCATGCCCATGGGCATATGCCGGATGTCCTCGGCAATTCCAGCCATCTCCGCCGCCTCCCAGGCATCATCCAAAGTGAGCCAGGGGGCGGATATAGTAATATTAGAGAAAATATCCCCCTGGAAAAGCTTTCCATTCTGCATAACGGTGCCAATCTTCCGCCTCAAAGACTTCAAATCAATCCGGTCCAGATTCTTGCCGTCATAGAAAACCGCCCCCTTCTGGGGTTTTTCAAAGCCCAGAAGGATTCTCATCAAGGTGGACTTGCCGCAGCCCGTCTTGCCTACAATAGCCACATATTGGCCGGGCTTGACCTTTAGGCTCAGCTTATTCAATACGAAGGGCATGCTCTCATTATAGCGGAAGGAAACATTATTTAATTCCACGCTGCCGGTAATCCGGGTCAGCACCTCCTTCTCCTCAGCAATCTCAGGGACAGTCTCCAGAATAGGCTTGGCCATCTGCAGAATGGGCTTAATCTGAGCCGCTGAAAGAGCCACTCCCGATAGGGACAGGAAGGCTCCGGTCACCATGCCGTAGCAGGTATTGAAGGCATAATAATCTGCCATAGAGACATGACTCTCCACAGCATAATAGTATATGAGAATGGTGCCAAAGAGAGAAAGCATACTCCTGATAACCGTATTAATCTTTAGAAAGGTGGGGGGATCATAGGCCAGTGACGCCCCTTCGGCATAGAGCCTGCCCCATCTGGCAAAGGCCCTTTTCTCCGCCCCGGACAGCTTTATTTTCTGAATGCCTGATATCATTGCATATCCCATACCGCTCTCTTTTGCGGACTGCTCCAAATGCAGTCTGCTAATATGGGTCTGCAAAAGGACGGTTACAATGGATACTATAACTGTCAGCATCATTATAGTAACCGAGGGAACCACCAGCTCCGGTGCAAAATAGAAAATCTGCGGCAGATAAAGCAGAGAAAATAAAGAGGACAGGCCACTGGTAATACCAATTGACAAAATCATATTACAGAGGGAATTGACATGTCTGGTTCTGACCGACAATTCTCCCGAACTATAATCCTTGAAAAAGGAAACCGGCAGGGACAAGACCCGCATCATAGTGGCCGCCTCTACGGTGAGGTCCAGCTTCATACTGACCCGGGCCGTCATGGTTTTAGCCGCAGAATTCAGCATAACCCTACTTACTGTCACGGACAGCATGAATACGGCCATGGCCATGAGTACCGTTTTACTCTCCGATACCAGTACATCATCGAATAAGTGCTCAGTCAGCAGGGGAATCAGCATACCCACAAGGGTCACACCCATAGTCAGGAGTATGACAACAGCCCTGTCCGTATAGGAGAAATTCTTCAGAATAAAGGCCAGTAAGTCCATGATGGACATTTTCTTTAAGGGGAAGGGCCGGTAAAAGGCCAGAGCCTCCGGGTCAATGAGATCCGCATTCTTGCTATTAATACGGACCTTCTTGCCGGTATGCCGATCCAGCATATAATAGCCATTGAGTCCCGATGGAATCAGGGCCGTAATGGAATCATTATCCTTTCTAACCGCCAGCATAGGGCCAAAGGCATCCTTATACCAGCCCTTTTCCAATTTCACAGGCCGGCGCATGATACCATAGGGCCGCATGAGGTATTCCAGCACCTCTTTCTGATCCCGGATATCATCCGGAACCTCTCTGGACTTGACCCGGTAATACTTGAGGATTTCATCAAATGCGTCCTTCGTTTCCTGCCTTTCATCATGGAGGGCGTCGCTTAAGCGTTTCCCCATGACAGCTCCCGCTATCTCGACAAAGGCATCCTCAAAAGCCTCATTATCCGCTTTTTTTCTTATTCTAATCTGTTCGTCAAACCAACCCATTTCCTATCCTCTGTTACTCGCTCGTAATTAGCTCGGTATACATGCCATTTAATGCCATCAGCTCATCATGGGTACCCCTCTCCATGACCTTGCCCCTATCCATGACAATGATTTCATCGGAGTCCCGAATGGTAGACAGCCTGTGGGCAACCACAATACAGGTAATACCCCGGTCCTTGATGGCCTTAACGGTCTCATACTCGGTTCTGGCGTCCAGGGCGCTGGTAGCCTCATCCAGGATGATAATGGTAGGATCCTGGGCCAGCACTCTGGCAATCTCCAGCCTCTGCCTCTGTCCTCCAGAGAAATCCTTTCCGCCTTCTGTAATCCGGTATTGATAGCCGCCCTCCCTTTCCATGATATCCTCATGGATCTGGGCATCTCTGGCCGCCAGAATCATTTCGAAGTCCTCGATAGAGTTGTCCCACATCTTGATATTATTGGCTATGGTATCCTCAAAGAGGATAATATCCTGGTCCACAACGGCTATGGAACCCGTGAAAACGCTTCTGTCAATTTCCGTGACCTTCTTTCCGTCAAAGAGGATCTCTCCCTCCCAGGGCTGATAGAGTCCGGAAATCAATTTTGAAAGAGTGGACTTGCCGCAGCCGGAGGCGCCTACGAAAGCCACCCTGCTGCCCTGCTTCAGTTCCAGATTAAAGTCCTGGATAAGAGGCTCTCCCAGCTTTGAATAGCCAAAGGTAACATTGTGCATGGAAACCGTACCGGAAAGCTTGGAATATGACTTCTTTTCTGCTTTCTCCGCCTTCTTCCCAGAGCCGGCCCCTGTCCCTTCCTCACTCTTAGCCGCGGTCACGGCCTTGGGGGCAGAGGAATTCTCTTCCTCTTCCTCCCCCTTATCAGCAGTGACATCCAGGGGATACTCCATGACGTCCTCTATGCGCTCCATCTCCGATCGCATTTCCTGGATCTGCTGCCCGGTGGATATCAGGGATTCCACGGGCCCCATGAAGGAGGCCATAAAGCCCTGGAAGACCATGATCATACCCGGTGTAAAGCGCTCCTCCATAACCAGATACACGCCTACTATCAAAACCGAAATATCCGCAATCTCCGCAACGATTTCCGGTATCATACCCAGATAGGTATCGATTTTCTTGAATCTCACATTCTGGGTATTCACCCCTGCCTGGTAGCCGGACCACTTTCCGAAAAATCCGTTCTCCGCCCCGCTGGCCTTAATGGTCTCAATCATTTCAATGCCGGATACGGTGGTTCCGGCCAATTTCCCCTGTTCCCGCATCATAACCCGGGTAATATTCACCCTCTTTTTCGAGATAAGCCTTGAAACAAAAACATCCAGAACTACCGTAAAAAGGCCTACCGCCGTCAGGAAAAGGCTGTACCTGACCATGACAACCAGGTAAAAAACCGTCATGGCGGCATTTATGAGAATAGGGGCAAAGGCATAGACCAGGTCATTGGCCACGGTGGCATTACTGTTCTGCCTCTCCTGTATGTCCCCGGCCATTCTCTGGGAAAAGAAGTCCATGGGGAGCCGGAGCACCTTCCACATATAGGCGGTGCTGCCCACCACGGCCATCTTTCCGTTTATACGCAGGGAATAGACCGCCGTCGCCCATTCTGAAATCAATTGTATGATAGATAGTATCGCCAATGCCGCTATGAAGGGGATCAGCCAGTCACTCTCTAATCCCGTCAGAATCACATCCAGAAATACCCTGGAAAAGCCTGCCCGGATAATTCCGATTAGGGCTGTGATCACTGTGGTCAAAATGACAAAAAAGACCGCACCGCCCGCTCCCTGCAGCCTCTTTCTGGCAAATTGCAGGATACTCTTGGGCCTGCCCCCGGGCTCGAAATTCTCCCCGGGCTCAAACATGAGACAAATCCCTGTAAATCCCTTATCAAAGGCCTCCATGGATATGGAATAGGACCCTCTGGCCGGGTCATTTAGATAGACCTTATTGCCCTTAAAGCCGTCCAAAACCACGAAATGATTGAATTCCCAATGGATAATGCAGGGAAAGGTGCCTTCCCTTTTTAGATCCTCGGGCTCGGTCTTATAGCCCCCGGCCGTAAAGCCATAGAATCTGGCGGCCTTGAGAATATTCCTGGCATTGGACCCGTCCCTGGAAATACCGCAGTCGGACCTTACCTGTTCCAATGGCACCCACTTATCATAATAGGCCATGACCATGGTCAGACAGGCAGCCCCGCATTCCAGAGCCTCCATCTGCATTACCACAGGAACCTTGGCAACTCCTCCCTTAACCGGTTTTTTATTTGTTTTCTTTTCCATATTTCTCCCTAAGCGAATTCAGAATGAAATCCTCTAAGTGACCTGCATCTAGTTCAATATGAAGGAAATGGGCTGAACCAGCTCTATCCCCCCATCTGCCGTATGGACCGGCAGGGTTCCGTAAATGCTCCAGATAAATGCCCCAATGAGAAGCACCATAATGGCCAGCAGAACCAGCCAGACACTGGGTGTTGTCACCTTAATGTAGTCATTGAGCTTTTCCGGAGAAGATACCCGTCCCAGGCTCTTTTCCCTAAATATAGACTTATTATCCATAATATTTCCTCCTTTATGAATCCAAGTTCATACTTGCTAATTTCTCACACTTTTCTGCCGCCGCCTCATATTCGAAATCGTCATAGTCCTTCTGTATATCCCGGAAAAGCTCCTCGGCCTGAAGACTGCCCAGAGAGAAGTCCGACAGATAGGATAGAATCCTCTCCACCTCATCCTGGTCGTAGTCCTGAAGGGCCAGATTCAGGTCCAGCAGGGCTTCCTTCAGCTTCTTTCCCTCCAGCAGAGGCCTGTCCTTTTCCTCGGTCTCCCCCTCACCCATATGGGATAAGAGCTCCTCAATGGACCCGGCCACGGGATCGTAGAGCAGGCGCAGCCTTTCCTGCATCTCCCAAATCTCGGGATAGGGGCCGGCCCCTTGTCCTGTGATCTCCTTTATGCCCTCATGGGACCCGTCCTCTCTTTCCAGCTCTGCCTTGGCCAGATCCTCACAGGATCTGGCACAGTCCGACAATTCCATGGCCCCAATGTAGCGGGCCGCACTCTTCATGGCATGAACCGTAATCTTGTAATTCTCCACATCCCCCGCCCGGAGCAGCCTGTCTGATTTGTCCATGTCCCCGGTAGAAATAAATAGGGAGAGGAGATCCAGGTAATTCTCCCTGTTTCCCAGACTGTTCTCCAGGCCTGCCTCACTATCGATTCCCTTCAGAATAGTGAAGTCAATGGACTTCTCAAGAGAATTCCGGGCCTCATCCCCCTTCCCGGGGCTTTCCCCTCCATACTCCTTTAGGTCCTCCGGCAGCCATTTATTAAGGGTCTCGGCCAAATGCTTCAGATTAATGGGTTTGGTCACGCAGTCATTCATACCGGCCCTGAAAAACTCCTGCTCCACCCCCTTGATGGCATTGGCTGTCAGGGCGATGACAGGGACCTCTTTTGCCCAGGCGCTGTCCATGGACCGAATCCGCCCTGTGGTCTCCAGGCCGTCCATAACCGGCATCATCTGATCCATGAAGATCAGGTCAAAGTTCTCATCCTCCTCCAGAATATTAAGGCAGGCCTGACCGGAGCTGGCTTTTACTACATCAGAACGGTATTGCTTTAATAGGCCCTTTGCCACCTCCAGATTAACGGGATTATCATCCACCACCAGAAAACGGGCTTTGGGGGCCAGGAAGGGAAGCACGAACTTTCTCTCATCCACCGTATATTCCTTATCCAGTTCAAAGGCGCAGGGCCTGGCATCCGTGACCAGCTGGGGAATGCAGAAGGAAAACTCAGAACCCTCTCCATAGCTGCTCTGCACAGTAATATTCCCCTTCATAAGGCCCAGAAGACTCTTACTCACCGCCAGCCCCAGCCCTGTGCCCATAATACCCTTATTGCGCTTGGTATCCACCTGGGAAAAGGACTGAAAGAGCTTGCCTATATCCTCTTCCCGGATTCCTATTCCGGTATCCTTGACAGAAGCCCGGAGAACTCCTTCCTTCTCCCCCCTCTTCTCCCAGGAAACTGATAATAGGATTTCTCCCTTTTCCGTATATTTCACGGCATTATTTAATATATTGGTGAAAACCTGGCGAATCCTGTCTACATCGCCATAGAGCCCCTCCGGTATCTCATTCTTCATCTCCACCCGGAAGGAAATCGGCTTGTCTCCAAGCCTGACCCTCACCATAATGCTGACATCATTCAGGAGGGATGACAGCTGGTACTTATCCTCAAATAACTCAAACTTGCCCGCCTCCACCTTTGAAACATCCAGAATCTGATTAATAATACTCAGGAGATTCTGGGTGGCATTGCGGATATTGGCGGCATACTCTTTAGTAGTATCAGAAATCCCCTCTTCCGACAGGATTAACTCCGAAAAACCGGAAATGGCATTCATCGGGGTCCTAATCTCATGGGACATGGAGGCCAGGAAATTGGTTTTCGCGGCAGAAGCCTCATTAGCCAGCTCCCTCAGAATATAGCTGCCTATAATATTGGTGAGCTCAGCCAGAATATCCCTCAAAGAGTCTGACCAGATATAGCGGGTATCCGTCACCTCAAAGATGACAAAGCCCTGTATCCGTCCCCCCGACCTTATAGGACAGATTAGTACAGAGGTATTATAGTCCTCCAGCCTTCCCTTCAAATCCTCGGGCAGGCAGCGGAACAGAGACTGGTCCAGCACAAAGGAATGTTCCACATGGAAACGTCCCTCCAGCTCATCGATAAACTCCTTAGACAGACTTATCTTGTCGTCAGGATATATTTCCCCCTCCCTCTCCCTGGCAATATAGCTGTGGTAGCAGGTCATCTGCTCCATAGAGGTATCCCTGTCCTTCTGGAATATATGGATGAAATCGATCCTAAGCTCCATTCCCATCCGCTCCAAAAGCTTGTCCACGGCATTGGTAAGATTATCCGACTTCCCAATGAGATGAAAGGCGAAATGGATAATATCCTCGGAGAATTCCTGGACCCCATAGGGATTTCCCTGGTATCTCTCATCCTCAGGAACGAAGTCCAAAAGCTCCTGAAAGCTATGTAAGACACGAAAGCTGTATTGCAGGCCAATCCCTGCCACAGACCCCGTATAGATTTCATCCAGGAGCATGGCTAATTGGGTCTTGAATTCCGTCAGCTGCTTATCTGTGACTGAGCGGAAAAAAACCACCAGGGAGGTGTCCCCCACCCGAATCTTTCTCTCCTCCTCCGTGGTAAGATCCCGGATGGCGATGGCGGCTCTTGACAGGGTGGCGTCCCGAAAGACATCTCCCAGCCTCCTCACCAAATCCCTCATATTGTCAATTCGGAGGTAGACAAAGGCCGCATCCCTCATCCTTCTCTCAGAATCCCAGATTTCATTGAGAAAGCGGATTCCGGTATTCCAAAAAAGGAAATTGGTGATGGGATCCCGGTCAAAATGACGGATTAATTCCTCCTCCCTCTTTTTCCGGGCGGTAATATCCCTAATCTTTCCAATAATTCTCTGGGGTCTGTCCTTACCCTCATAGAAGGCCCGGCCCTCCACAGATACCCAGCTGTAACCGCTCTTATTCTCCTGCCGGATCCGGATGAGAATGGGACCATGCAGGTTTCCCTTCAGAAAATAGCTGACCTTCAGGGCATCCTCGGGATGAACCTTTTTGCCGGGGACAAATATTACCCGGCTCCAATTCCGGACCAGGTGAAACATCTGACTATAACGGTCATCCAGGGAAGGCGTGTCCTGCTCAAGTCCCTCTGAAACCATCTCCCCGGTCAAAAGATTGCCGCAATAACGGAATTCATCCTCTGATAAGGCATACTCGTAAATAATTTCCCCGGAGTTTTCCAATGCTGTCAATACGGATGACATAGAAAGCACCGGGAGATTATCCTTTACCTGCATAATTCATCCCCCTATCTCATCATCTAAACCAATGTCTCCATAATCTTCGACATTTCATAGGGTTTCACCAATCTATTAATTATAACCCTCAGGCAGATTAAAGTACAATCACGAGAGCCTAAGCTGAAATGAGACCCGTAATAAATATGACCAAAATGAGCAGGGGCAGGACAAAGCGGAAGTAATACTTGAATCCTTCCGGTATCTTCAGACCCTCTCCCGTATTGGCCTCCTTCCTGTACTTATCAAACCCCCAGCCCCACTTCACCACGCAGAAGAGGAGGAAAATCAGAGAGCCTAAAGGCAGCAGGATATTGCTCACAATGAAATCCTCCGAGTCCAGGATATCCCTGCCTCCGATAAGGCTTACATTCTGCAGCAGATTATAGCCCAAGGCACAGGGAATGCTGGTAACAAGGATAATTATGAAGTTGATGCCGGAGGACTTTTTTCTGGACCAGCCAAAATTATCCATACCTGCCGCGATAATATTCTCAAATACCGCAATAACTGTGGACATGCTGGCGAAGGTCATGAATATGAAGAAAAGAGACCCCCAAATCCGTCCCCCCTGCATATGCAGAAAAACCTGGGGAAGGGTGATGAAGATAAGGGAAGGCCCTGCCGTAGTCTCGATTCCAAAGGAGAAGCAGGCGGGAAAAATAATTAAGCCGGAAACAATGGCTACAAAAGTGTCCAATGCGCAGATTCTGAGGGATTCTCCCGCCAGGGTCATACTCTTGGACATATAGCTTCCAAAAATCTCCATAGCGGCAATACCCAGGGAAAGGGTGAAGAAACTCTGATTCATGGCGGCAACTATGACCTTGCCGAAGCCGACCTCGGTGGCTCTCTCCAGACTGGGCAGCAGGTAAAAGCTCAGGCCCTCCCCGGCCCCCTTCAGGGTCATGCTGTTCACGGCCAGGACTACAATGAGAATCAAAAGCCCCAGCATCATAATCTTGGTAATTCTCTCAATTCCATCCTGAAGGCCTATAGCACAGACCACAATTCCCAGAATCACGGTAATGGCCATAAAGCCCAGCATCTGTGCAGGAGAGGAAAGCATGGCATTGAAGACATCGGGTATGGCTCCCTCAGAGATTCCGGAGAAGGAGCCGGAAATGAACTTGACAGCATAATTCAGCATCCAGCCGGACACGGTGGTATAGTACATCATTAGCAGCAGGTTTCCCAAAATACAAATCCAGCCATGGATATGCCACTTGCTTCCCTTGGGCTCCAGAGTCTTAAAGGCCTGAACCGCGCTCTTGCCGCTGGCTCTTCCTACAGCCAGCTCCATAGTCAGAACCGGCGCCCCCATTATTATCAGGAAGAGCAGATAGAAAAGGACAAAAATACCTCCTCCGTTCTGCCCTGTCACATAGGGAAATTTCCAGACATTGCCAATTCCAATGGCACAGCCTGCACTAACCAACAGGAAACCCAGTCTTGATTTAAAGCTCTCTCTCTGCATATCTCTCCTCTTCGTCATCAATGAATACTACTCTAATTACAGTTTCAACAGCCTTTACATAGGTATACCCCATCCCGGTCGGAATGGGGCATATAGATCTCTGCTCCCCTATAAAACCATTTATAAAGTGAGATAAATATTGATTCAGTATAGGAAAAAGCTCATAATTTGTCAATGAAAGCAGATATGGGGCCTATAGACAAATCATTGTAGTTGATTTTTCCGGGGCGGCGGGGAGGATATACCCCTCGACCGCACCTTGTGCGGGAATTAAAACATTGAATCTTCATGAAACTCATGTTAGAATATCAAAAATATCCCTTTTTCCAACCGCATAGGGAAATGCCCTTGGAAATATGTCTTAGCTTTATATGGAATCCAGTATTATAGGAACAGGGAGTTTCGGATAAATTCCTTCTGCTACGCAAACGGAGGTGCGTTATGGTCGGTGCAGTCAATAATTGTAAGCCTATTCTAAATCCCGGTGAGTCCCAGAATGCAAAGCCCGGTCGGAAATCATCCCCCGCAGAGTGCGAGACCTGTAAAAACAGAAAGTACCAGGACGGATCCAATGAAATGGTATCCTTCAAGGCCGCGGCCCATATTTCACCTGAAGCCGCCGCGTCCAGAGTCCGGGCCCATGAGGGCGAGCATGTATCAAATGCCTACAAAAAGGCGGCCCAGAATAATGGCAAGGTATTGCAGGCTTCTGTCTCCATCTTCACCGAAATCTGTCCGGAATGCGGAAGAACCTATGTATCAGGTGGGGAAACAAGGACCCAGATCAAGTATTATAATGAAGAGAATCCTTATCAGAAGGCCTTAAAGACTCAGGACAGCGCCAAATATGCCGGTCTCGCTTTTGACAAAAAGCTGGGATAATGCGGGACATCCCTTTTTGCCGGAGATAGACGGGAAATTCAATGAAACACTATGAAAATATGCCGGCATGAAAACCGGTATAGTTAGTTTGTAGAAAAGCCGTGTTGAGAAATCAGCACGGCTTTCAGAGGTAATTATGGTTAAATCCGTTCCGGAACTGAAAGCAAATGCCAGACACGGGCTCCTGGGCCACTACACTATCATCGTTATCGCATTGATACTGACCCAGTTTATTTCCAGCATTCTCTCCTATCCTGCCGCCTTACTTACCGGCTTTATCCAAATGGCGCCTGAAAGCGCCCTCCTAGTTAACCGTCTCATCCAAATCCCGGTGGCGGTCGTTTCCACGATCTTCACCTGCGGCTGGATACGCATGATTCTAAAAACCATGAGAGGTGAAAAAGCCACCTATAATGATATCACTTATTATCTCTCCCACAGTCCCCTGAAAGTAATTCAGATCGTATTATGGATAGCAGTCTATATGATTCCCGCCTATATTCCCCTGGCGGCAGGCATCCTGACCTTCTATTTCCAGATGGGAAGTCCTGTGGGTACAGCAGTCCTGAGCCTGGGAATTGCAGCCTCCCTTATCATTGCAATCTATATTGGAATTCAGCTGGCCCTGAGCTTTTACCTTTTTATTGATAATCAAAACGAAAGAGCCCTCTCTTACATCAAGAGCTCCATTACTCTTATGAAGGGGAATCGGGCCCGCTACCTCTATCTCATGGTGAGCTTTATAGGCCTATTCCTTCTGGGTCTGATATCCTTTGGTATAGGCATGCTCTGGATCCTGCCCTATCAGCAGGCCACCTGCGCCCTTTTCTACGAGAATATAAGGGCGGCAAAAGAGCCCCCGCAGGAGCAGGGGCCCGATATATCCCATATGAATTCTGCTGCAGATGAAAAGGACTATTCGCAGAACTACTGGATGTAAAAACGAGTAGGGGTGAATCCCCCTACTCGCTTTCGCACGCGAACATTCCGCACTTCCTGCTCCTTGTTCTTACGGCCGGCAAATGAATTTGCATGCACTCATGCATTCGCTTGCCGGTCTTACTCTACAAACAGCGATTTACTCATCCAGGCCGAAGGCATCATGAATGGCATTCATGGCCCTCTCCGTATCCTTTTCATCAATAAGCACAGTTACCCGAATCTCGGATGTGGAAATCATATTGATATTAATATCCGCATTATAGAGGCATTCAAACATCTTGGCCGCCACACCGGGGGCGCTCATCATGCCCGCACCCACAATGGAAACCTTGGCCACATCGTGATTCACATCCAGATCATGGGCCCGCAGCCTCTTCAGATTTTCCTTCAGAATAGCAACGCACTCATCCTCCGTATCCTCTGGAATCGTAAAGGTAATATCCTTGGTGCCGTCACGTCCGATGGACTGCAGAATCATATCCACATTGACATGGGCCTTGGCCACCAGGTCAAATAGCTTAAAAGCAGTACCCGGTCTGTCCTCTAATCCAATAACTGATATCCGTGTTGTATTCTTATCGGCTGCGACACCGCTAACCAGCATTCCTTCCACTCTTGTATCCTCCTTAATCGTTGTTCCTTCCGAATCATTCAGGCTTGACCGCACAATAAGCGGAATATTATATTTCTTGGCCAGCTCTACGGACCGGTTATGCAGAACCCCTGCCCCCAGAGTAGCTAAATCCAGCATCTCGCCGTAGGTAATCTCCTTTAGCTTTCTGGCCTTCTTTACAATACGGGGGTCTGCCGTATAGACGCCGTCCACATCCGTGAATATCTCACACTTCTCTGCCCGGAGGGCCGCCGCCAGGGCTACTGCCGTTGTATCGGAGCCACCCCGTCCCAGTGTAGTGAAGTCATCATATTTATTCATGCCCTGAAATCCGGTTACCACCACGATTTTCCGGTTCTCCAGCTCATGCTGAATCCGTTCTGTGTCTATTCTCTTAACCCGGGCATTTCCATAAACGCTGGTAGTATGCATAGCCACCTGAAAGGCGTTCAGAGAAACAGCGGGGATTCCCAGAGCGGAAAAAGCCATGCCCATTAGGGCCACTGAAATCTGCTCTCCTGTCACCAGCAGCATATCCAGTTCCCGCTTGGGGGGATGGGGATTGATATCATGAGCCATATCAATCAATACATCCGTCTGCTTTCCCATGGCAGATAGGACCACCACCACATCGGCCCCATCCCGGTAGTCTGCGGCGCAGCGCTCTGCCACACGAAAAATCCGCTCCTTATCCTGAACGGAGGTACCTCCAAATTTCTTTACAATCAGTCGTCTTCTCATCCTGTGCTTTTTCTCTCCTTCATCCCAAGACTATTTCGGGCTCATTATACGCACCATTTCCGGAAAAATCTAGTAGAAAACCCCAAATAATTCAAAAAAATTTGCCTTTATTCCCTTAGAAACCCATTTCCGGTCCTAGATCCTTTTCAATAGACGGTCCATGAGCATGGGGCCCTTCTCCAAATAGACCCCGGTTTCCTCCGCTTCCCTCTCATTATAATGATAGGAATGAGAAAGCCTATCTGTGGAATCATATATTAGATAGGGCACGGCTTCGGAGGTATGGGTCCTGACAGCAATGGGCGTGGGATGATCCGGCAAAACCGCCATACGGAAATCCTGCCCCGACCGGCTCAGCTCCTCATATACTACCCCAATGACCTCTTTATCCAGATGCTCTATGGACTCTACTTTCTTTTCCACAGAACCCTGATGGCCCATTTCGTCAGGCGCCTCCACATGGATATAGGCAAAATCATAGCCCTCATCCCTAAGGGCCTTCACTGCGGCCATGGCCTTGCCCCTATAGTTGGTATGCAGTCCTCCGTTTGCCCCTTCCACAGGAATGACCTTCATAGAGGCTCCAATGGCAATTCCCTTTAATAAATCCACTGCTGAAATCATGACGCCCTTAAGGCCTGTCTTTTCTTCAAAAGGGGAAAGCAGAGGCTTTGTGCCGGCCCCCCAGAACCACAGGCAGTTGGCGGGATTAAGACCCTGTTTCTTACGCTCCAGGTTCAGGGGATGATTCTTTAGAATCTCATAGCTCCTTTTCATCATACCCTTTAAGGCCTCATCCTTGGGCAGATAGGCCCCAATGACCTCACCCAGATGGTCATGGGGGGGAAAGAGATCCTGCACCTGACCCTTATCCCAGATAAGGCAGTGGCGGTAGCTGGTGCCTACATAGAAGCGGTAGCTTTCATTCTCCAGCTCCTCCCTCACGGCCTTTAGGAGAATGGCACAGTCCTCTGTGGAAATTTCCCCGGAACTGTGATCCAGAATGGTCTGCTCTTCAAAGGAAAGACCCTCATCCTCTGTGAGGGTCACAATATTAGTCCTAATAGCCACATCCGTGTCCTTCATATCCACGCCGATACTCAAGGCCTCCAGAGGGGATCTGCCGGAATAATACTGTTTGGGATCATAGCCCAGCACAGAGAGATTGGCTGTATCGCTTCCGGGCTTCATGCCCTCCGGAATCGTATGTACAAGTCCTATCTCCGACTTCTCAGAAAGCATATCCAGGACAGGTGTTTTGGCATATTCCAGAGGAGTTTTGCCCCCCAGTGACTCTATGGGCCTATCCGCCATGCCGTCGCCTAAAATAATGACATATTTCATGAATGTATTCTCCTGATGGTTATTGATTTATCCGGATTCTCTGCAGTACTCCGCCAAAGGACTCTGCCTTGTCTGCAAACTCTTTCTCCGAAAGCATGCCTGTAATGAGTCCCACTTCTCCTGTCACTCTCTCTGATCTCACCAGTCTCTCCGCCCGGAAAATATTTTTGGCCTCCTCCGCCCTATCCTCTCCGACCCGGATAAAGAATTGACGCACGGCCTTATCATTGGAGGAAAGGGTCAATTTCTCGCCTTTCCAGAAACAGGGCAGAGTTTTTCCTGCATTCCTTGCGGCACTGATGACATCTCCCACAACGGCACTGGCCGTAGGCAGGGAGCCTGCCCCGCTGCCATAGAACATGGTATCCCCCAGGGTATTGCCCCTCACAAAGATCGCATTAAATACCCCATCCACACTGTAGAGGGGATGATCGTGGCGCACCAGGAAGGGGGCCACCATAGCATAATAGGACACGTCTCCCCCCTCAGGCAGGCTGTATCCATTGGCCAGAAGCTTTATGGCCATATTGAGCTCCTTAGCATACTCCATATCCTGCAGGGTAATATGGCTAATACCCTCTGTATATATATCCTGGTATTTCACAGTCTTTCCAAAGGCAATGGATGAGAGTATGGCAACCTTTCTGCAGGCGTCGTGACCCTCCACATCCGCCTCGGGATTGCGCTCGGCATAGCCCAGGTCCTGGGCCTCCTTTAATACATCCTCGAAATCCGCCCCCTTATCCCTCATTTCCGTCAGAATGAAATTGGTGGTTCCGTTTAGAATGCCGGATACCTCGATGACATCCTCCGGAGTCAGGGACTCATTCAGGGCCCTGATAATAGGAATTCCACCTCCGCAGCTGGCTTCAAAGAGATAATTGACCTGCTTTTCCTTAGCAATCTCCAGAAACTCTACTCCGTGGGATGCCACCAGCTCCTTATTGGAGCTGCAGACGCTCTTTCCCTTTAGGAGGGCCGCCTTCGTGAAGTCATAGGCAGGTTTCAGGCCTCCCATGACCTCGACAACTATACTGACCTCGGGATCATTTAGGATAGTATCAAAATCATGGACTACCTTCTCCTGAATGGGATCCCCGGGAAAATCCCTCAAATCCAACACATATTTCACGCGGATTTCCTCACCCGCTCTGAGGTCTATGAGCTCCCGGTTGGTATTTAGAACCTCCACCACTCCGGAGCCTACTGTGCCATAGCCCAAAACTGCAATGTTTACCATATTTACCTCTCAGTCACTGTTCTCCTGCTGCTATTATTCATCCTCAATGGGTTTCCCGCCATTGGCCTTCCAGACCAGATATCCGTTTATGAAGGGATCGATATTGCCGTCCAGTACGCTGTCCGCCTGGGCTACCTCTACCCCGGTTCTCAGGTCCTTAACCAGCTGATAGGGCTGGAGGAAATAGGACCGGATCTGGGAACCCCAGGCATTATCCTTGACCTCCCCCCGAATCTCGGAAAGCTTCTCCGCATTATTCTCCTTAGCCAGCATAAAGAGCTTGGCCTTCAGCATTTGCATGGCCTTGTCCTTATTCTGGAACTGGGATCTCTCATTCTGGCAGGTTACCACGATTCCGGTAGGGAAATGGGTAATCCGGATAGCGGATGAGGTTTTATTAATGTGCTGACCGCCGGCCCCGGAGCTTCGGTAGGTATCAATCCGAATATCATCCGGCTTGATTTCCACATCCAAATCCTCCTCAATGTCCGGCATGACATCCAGGGAAACAAAGGAGGTCTGCCTCTTTCCCTGGGCATTGAAAGGGGAAATCCTGACCAGTCTGTGCACTCCCTTTTCCGACTTCAGATAACCATAGGCATTCTCTCCGTTAATCTGGAAGGTGGCGCTTTTGATACCGGCTTCATCACCATCCAGGGAATCCAGCACCTCAATGGTAAAGCCATGGCGCTCCGCCCACCGGCTGTACATGCGGAAAAGCATGCCGCACCAGTCACAGGACTCCGTCCCCCCCGCCCCGGCATTGAGACGGAGAATGGCATTGCTCTTGTCATATTCTTCAGAAAGAAGGGTCTTTAGGCGGATTCTCTCATAATCCTCCTTGAAAATCCGGAATTCCTCCTGGATTTCCGGCACCATAGAGGCATCATTCTCCTCATTGGCCATTTCAATTAGGGAAAACATGTCCTCAAACCGGCTGTCCAGCTTTTGATAGGTGGTGACATCCTCCTTGAGGCTGCCCAGCTCCTTGCTCTGCCTGGTACTCTTCTCGGGATCCGCCCAGAAATCCGGCTCCTCCATCAAGTGATTGAGCTCATCAATCCGGTTTTCCTTATTCTCCAGGTCCAGAGACCGGTAAAGATCCCCTAAAGGCTTCCTATAGCCCTCCAGTTCAATTTTTAGATTATCTAATTCCAGCATAATTTCTAACCCCGTTTCCTTTTACTGCGGCAGGGCAGGAGCCCCGGGCCTGCCATGGCAATTCTTGTATTTCTTTCCGCTGCCACAGGGACAGGGATCATTGGGATAAACTTTCTTTACTTCCCTCTTAACAGGGCCTTTCTTTACGGTTTCATCTTTATTGGTTCCGGTCACCTTGGCGACCTGCTCCCTCTCCACCTTCTGCTCTATCTTTACATGGGTCAGAAGCCTGACCGTATCCTCATGAATACTGCTCACCATCTGATCAAACATTTCAAAGCCCGCAGTCCTGTATTCTACCACAGGATCCCTCTGGCCATAAGCAGTTACGCCAATTCCCTGGCGCAGCTGTTCCATGTCGTCAATATGGTTCATCCACTTCCTGTCAATAACCTTCAGGAGCACCACCCGCTCAATCTCCCTCAGCTGCTCAGGCTCAGGGAATTCGGCCTCCTTACTCATATAGAGGTCATCTGCCCGCTTTTTCAAAAGATGCTTTAATTCCTCAGGCCGCTTGCCCCTCACATCCGGGGTTTTAATGGGCTCCATGGGAATAATAGGCAGGATCAGCTCATTGAGCTCATTCAAATCCCATTCCTCGGAGGACTGATCCTCTCCCACCACCATATCTACAGAGCTTTCAACAATATCGGAAATCATCTTGTAGATGGCATCCCGCATATTCTCGCCGTCCAATACCTTACGGCGCTCCTCGTAGATTATCTCTCTCTGATCATTATTGACCGCGTCATAGTCCAGCAGATTCTTACGGATTCCAAAGTTATTGTCCTCTATCCTGGTCTGGGCCTTCTCAATGGCCCGGGTCAAGAGCTTATGCTCGATCTGCTCTCCCTCCGGCACCCTCAGGGTATCAAAAATAGCCATGAGACGCTCGGAACCGAATAGGCGCATGAGATCGTCTTCCAGGGAAATATAGAAACGGGAAACACCCGGATCCCCCTGACGTCCGGAACGGCCGCGCAGCTGATTATCGATTCGCCGGGCCTCATGCCGTTCAGTACCGATGATCATGAGTCCCCCGGCTGCTCTCGACTCTTCATCCAGCTTAATATCCGTACCACGTCCTGCCATATTGGTGGCTATGGTCACAGCCCCGTGCACTCCGGCCCCGGCCACAATCTCCGCCTCCAGCTCGTGGAATTTGGCATTGAGGACCTTATGACTCACCCCCCGCTTATTCAAAAGCCGGGACAGCTCCTCGGAGGCCTCTATGGTAATGGTACCCACCAGGATAGGCTGGCCGGTTTCATGAGCCCTTACAATCTCATCCACAATGGCCTTGAGCTTTTCCTTCCTGGTCTTAAATACCGCATCCTGCAGGTCCTGCCGGATAACCGGCACATTGGTAGGGACACAGACCACGTCCATGCCGTAGATTTCACGGAATTCCCTTTCCTCGGTGAGGGCGGTACCTGTCATACCCGCCTTCTTCTTGAATTTATTAAAGAAGTTCTGGAAGGTAATGGTAGCCAGGGTCTTACTCTCCCTCTTGACCTTCACTCCCTCCTTGGCCTCGATAGCCTGATGGAGACCGTCGGAATAACGGCGTCCCGGCATGATTCGGCCGGTAAACTCATCGACAATAAGCACCTTGTCATCCTTGACCACATAGTCCTTGTCCCGGGCCATGAGATTATTGGCTCTCAGAGCCAGAATGATGCAATGCTGAATCTCCAGGTTCTCCGCATCTGCCAGATTCTCGATGTGGAAGAATTTCTCCACCTTTCCCACACCCTGCTCGGTCAGATTAACAATCTTGTCCTTCTCATTGACAATGAAGTCCCCGGTCTCCTCTATCTCCGTACCCATGATGGCATCCATCTTGGACAGCCGGTCGGAGGAGGCCTCACCCCTTTGCATGGACTTAGCCAAAAAGTCGCAGGCCTTATAAATATCGGTGGATTTTCCGCTCTGTCCGGAAATAATCAGGGGCGTCCTGGCCTCATCAATGAGAACAGAGTCCACCTCGTCAATGATACAGTAATTGAGCTCCCTCAGGACCAGCTGGTTCTTGTAAATAACCATATTGTCCCGGAGATAGTCAAAGCCCAGCTCATTATTGGTGACATAGGTAATGTCGCAGGCGTATTCCTTCTGCCTCTCCTCACTCTTCATGCTGTTCAGGACCACACCCACGGTGAGCCCCAGAAACTCATGCACCTTTCCCATCCAGTCCCGGTCACGCTTAGCCAGGTAATCATTGACCGTGACGATTTCCACGCCCTTGCCCTCCAGGGCATTGAGATAGGCGGGAAGGGTTGCCACCAGGGTCTTTCCTTCTCCGGTCTTCATTTCCGCAATTCGCCCCTGGTGCAGGATAATGCCGCCCATGAGCTGAACCGGGAAATGCTCCATATTTAATACTCTTCTGCCGGCCTCACGGACCGTAGCAAAGGCCTCCGGCAATATATCATCCAGGGTCTCGCCGTCGCTTAAGCGCTTCTTCAGCTTCCGGGTCTGTCCCTGCAGCTCCTCGTCTGACATTGCTACCATTCTATCTCTCATGGATAGGATCTCTTCCACGATAGGCTGAATTTTCTTTACTTCCCGTTCACTATGTGTTCCGAAAATTTTACTAAATAAACCCATATGTTCTATCTGCCTCCCAGCATCTAAAGGAGTTTCCAGCCCTTAGGACACCTATATATTCTCTTGTCTCTAGGCTTTCATACCATCCAAAAAAGACCATAATAACTGACACATTATAACTGATACAATTTGATTCTTCAATACCTTCCCCCCTAGGAAAGTCCAAAAAGCCTTTACCGGGCCTAGTCCCTTTCATCAAAACAGGATCCGGGGCAAGGGGGCGGAGACCCGGGCCGGGGTCAGAAGCCCTGCCCGGGCAAATGAAAAAAACGGCTTCTGTCCTCAATTTCAAAGTAACAGAAGCCGTCCCCATTCTATTCAGATTATTCCTATATTCCTATTCTTCTCTAAGCCCCGCCAAAAGAATCTCATCCTCGTCATCCCTGATGGGGACAATGACCAGGCTGATGGGCTTTCTTTGCCCCGCCAGAATAATAC
>JAILCB010000318.1 GCA_024680595.1 Lachnospiraceae bacterium
AACCGAATGATGAGTCCGGAGGAAATCGCAGCCCTGGTAGCAGGGGCAGGAGCCTCCGAACCTGAGCCCGCTCCCGAACCTACGCCCGCACCGGTAGACGATGACCCCAACCGAATGATGAGTCCGGAGGAAATCGCAGCCCTGGTAGCAGGGGCAGGAGCCTCCGAACCGGAGCCCGCTCCCGAACCTACGCCCGCACCGGTAGACGATGACCCCAACCGAAAGATGAGCCCGGAGGAAATCGCCGCCCTGATAGCAGGTGCAGACAGCAAGGAGGCCGAACCGGAACCGGCCCCTGAGCCCGCACCCGCGCCAGTAGACGATGACCCCAACCGAAAGATGAGCCCGGAGGAAATCGCTGCCCTGATAGCAGGGGCAGATGCCAAAGAGCCCGAGCCCGCTCCTGACACAGAGAGCGAAAAGGCCGATCCAAATCACATGATGTCGCAGGATGAAATCGCGGCACTCTTAGAAGGAGCTGGAGATATGGCAGATGATAAAACAGTTTCCTTAGAAGACGAGGAACCAATTGGAGAGCAGAATGTCGACGGTATCCTGTCGGATGATGAAATGGCAGGTCTTTTTAATGATACAGTAGGGGCAGATAATAATACAGAAGGCCAGATGGATGACGGAGATCTGGGGCAGCTGGATGATATTCTAAAGGACTTAAATCAAGATTCGGATGAGGCTTTAACAGCACCCCTCCAAGGGGGAGATAATGAAGGCTTATTAGATGCAAATGACGGTCAGGATTTATTGGACGATGATCTTCTCAAAATCCTAAATGGGGAAGAAAATGCGGAAGGCTTACAGTCAGATGACATTGATTTGTCGGCTTTGCAGGAAGAAGATGAACAGCTATCTGCAGAAGAAACTTCTGATGAAGAGGCCGGTGATGAGGAAGCTCCCGCAGAATCAAAGAAAAAGGGAAAGAAAGCTAAGTCAAAAGAAGCCAAGACCAATGAAGATGGTACGCCCAAGGAAGGTTTCTTTAAGAAGCTTGCCCGTATACTGTTTGGTGATGACGATGATGAGGAGGAAGAGCAGGCCGCGGCAGAAGGCGAAGGTCTGGAGGCCTTAGGAGCAGAGGGAGAAGGCAAGAAGAAGGAGAAAAAGAAGAAAGAAAAGAAAAAGAAGGAAAAGCCTCCTAAGGAAAAGAAGCCCAAGAAGGAGAAAAAGCCGAAAAAGGAGAAGAAACCCAAGGAGGTTCCGACCGGACCGCCTGAAAAGAAGATTCCGAAAAAGAAGCTGATTCCTGTCATTATCTTCTTTGGACTGATGACGGGTGTAATATTCTTCGCCCTATCGGCATTTCCAAAATCAACCTATATTACGATGGGAAAGGAAGCATACCGTAAAGGAAATTATAAAGAGGCTTATGTGGACCTTTCAGGAATCGGAGAGTTAGATGAGGAAAGTCAGGAAACATATGATAAGTCTGTCCTTTTGCTTCAGCTACAGCGAAAATATGATTCCTTTGTAAATTATAATTCTCAGAAAAAGACCATGGAAGCCTTAGATGCCCTAATCCAGGGCGTAGGTTACTATCAGGCAAAATCCCAGAATGCGGTGCAGAAGGGGGTTAGCAGGGAATTTGATAGGATTTATAGTAGTATTCTTGCCGCTCTTTCCGATAATTATGGGGTTGGAGAGGAAGATGCCAAGGGAATATATGGTATCCGGGATAAGCAGGAATATTCGGTGGCCCTTAAAGATGTGACGGATCCGGAATGGAGAAAGCGTATGGGAGATAGTCTCCTGCAAGAAGCTAACCGGTATGTTCTAGAGGATCCTAACGCGGCTGCAGACAGAAATACCAGGGATTTGCCAAGGATTAGTGATAATCCTGAGAATACGGATAACGCGGCCACAGGGGAAGGAGAGGCACCTGAAAATATGGATAATGGAGAAGCGGCTGAAAATACGGATAATGGGGAAGCCGCTGAAAATACTGAGAACGGGGAAGCGCCTGTAACCACTGAGAATGGAGATGTGCCGGCAGATACTGCAGAGCAGCCTGAGGGTAATGGGGAGGAACCCGAGACTTCGCCTGATAATTCATGGAATAGGCCAAGAGGTGACTATAATTTGGAACTTCCTATATTTTCCAATGGAGATGGTACATATTCCTCCAGGTAAGACTGTTTAATTATTGATTTGTTGATTAATCTGAAATAGGACTATTATGATAGCAATTATTGATTATGATGCCGGAAATATAAAAAGTGTGGAGAAAGCGGTAATGAAGCTGGGCGGCAGTCCGGTTCTGACCAGGGACCCCCATGTGCTTGAAGAGGCAGATAGAGTTATCCTGCCAGGGGTAGGGGCTTTCGGGGACGCGGTTGAAAAGCTGCATCATTTCGGACTGTTTTCTGTCATAAAGCAGATAGCGGATTCCGGAAAACCCCTTCTGGGTATCTGTCTGGGAGAACAGCTTTTATTTGAAAGCAGCGAGGAATCGCCGGGGACGGAAGGCCTGGCCATCCTCAAGGGAGACGTGAGAAGGATTCACTCCGAGGACGGGGATGACAAGAGCCTGAAAATCCCTAATATAGGCTGGAATTCTCTGGATTTTCCCAGACCGGGAAGACTTTTTGAGGGAATCGAAGAAGGGGCTTTTGTATATTTCGTTCATTCTTATTATGTACATGCTTTTGACCGTTCTGTGGTGAGGGCAGTCATTCGCTATGGGACAGAGATAGATGCCTCGGTTGAGAGCGGAAATATATTTGCCTGCCAGTTTCACCCTGAGAAAAGCTCAGATGTGGGCTTGAAAATCCTAAACAATTTCCTATCTATAGCCTAAAAGCAGGGGGAAATTTCCAGGATAGAACCTGCTGCGCAGTTCTCAGTGTGAGAAGATTACCACTTCTTAAGTGTTGGATTATAGCAAGTTTATCTCAATGGTGGTCCAATCCCCCACTGATATGAACGATCTGCGAGACCACAAAAGTTCCTGTAGATCTTCGTTTTTGCACCGGCTGAAAGTCAGCGAAGACCCGCAGGTATTCGGTCAGCAAGAAGATAACTGACGTTGACCTAAATCCTGCGTCGGGACTCGAGAGATAGGCTTGACTGAGAAGATTCTCTTATTGGTATGGTAGCCTATAGTCTATTGGCGACCGGTCAATAGCTGATGTGCCTTAATTACAACTATGAATGGAGAAAGACATGAAGAAAAAGATACTTGCCCTAATTCTTGGCACAATTTTGTTATCAATGACAGCCTGTGGCAGCTCCTCCGGCAATGCTTCGGGAAATGGAAGCGAGTCTCAGGCAAAGGAAGAAACGACAGAGAATGAAGAAGCTCAGATGACAGAGGGTGCTAAGGCGGCCGACAAGTCTACAGAGGCCGTTGAGGAGGAAATTGCCCTGAATACGGAGTCCTCTGAAGAGCAAGAGCCCGGCGGAGAATCAGGTACTCTGGACGCCTTTAACGTTGGAGGGGAGCAGGAGAACCCGGAATCCGATTCCGATATGACCACTGAAAAAAGCGGTGATGAACAAAATTCCGATGACTCAGAAGGTCGATTGGAGGAAGAGACATCTACAGCCGCGACAGAGGCTGCGGAAGGCCAGGCTGTAGAGGCTGAGGCTGCAGAAGCGGTGGCAACGGGACCAAATCTACTGTTCACTACTGTTGATCTGGATGGCAATTATGTGGATACGGCGGATATCTTTAGCCAGAATAAAGTCACTATGGTGAATCTCTGGGCTACCTGGTGCGGCCCCTGTGTTGGAGAACTTCCATATCTGGCGGAGATTAATGAAAGTCTGTCCAAGAAGGGATGCGGAATCGTGGGAATCTGCATGGATGTCAGTGACGGGGGCGTTCTCTATCCGGAGGTAGTGGAAGAGGCAAAGGAGATCCTGTCCTATAGTAATGTGACTTATACGAATCTGGCCCTTCCGGATGGATATCAGGATACAGTAATGAATGTAAATAGCATACCGACATCCTTCTTCGTGGACAGCAAAGGGGTGATTATAGGCGAACCAATAATTGGTGCACAGGTAGAGGTTTACGAACCTTATATCGATGAGCTGTTGAAGGGGATGTGACTGGCGTATAAGTGAGGGCGAAGGAAGGATATGTATACAAAACGGATTATTCCCTGCCTGGACGTGAATAAGGGGCGTGTGGTCAAGGGCGTAAACTTTGTGAATCTGCAGGATGCGGGGGATCCCGTGGAGATAGCCAGGGCATACGATGCTGCAGGAGCGGATGAGCTGGTTTTTCTGGATATTACGGCCTCATCAGATCACAGAAAAACGGTTGTAGAGCTGGTGCGGCAGGTGGCGGAGCAGGTTTTCATCCCATTCACTGTTGGAGGAGGAATCCGTTCCGTGGAGGATTTCAGGGCGGTGCTCCGGGAAGGGGCGGATAAGGTGGCTGTGAATTCGGCGGCCATTATGAATCCTTCATTAATCAGTGAGGCAGCGGATAAGTTTGGAAGCCAGTGCGTGGTATTGGCTATGGATGCCAAATTGCGTCCGGACGGAAAAGGCTGGACAATATATAAAAACGGCGGACGGGTGGATATGGAAAAGGATGCCGTGGAATGGGCCATGGAGGCCGTGAAGCTGGGAGCCGGGGAAATACTCCTGACCAGCATGGATTGCGATGGCACCAAGAATGGCTATGATATTACCCTTACCCGAACCATTGCGGATGCGGTCCCGGTTCCGGTTATCGCTTCCGGGGGAGCGGGAAAAAAGGAGCATTTCTATGATGCCCTGTGCGATGGTCATGCAGAGGCCGCTTTAGCCGCATCACTTTTTCATTATGGAGAACTCACCATAGGAGAGGTTAAGGAATATCTGGCGGAAGAGGGTGTAAATGTGCGCCTGACCGGAAGAGAATGAGCGAGCTATCCAGAGTGATTTGTATTAGGCTGGGTAATGGAACTATCTTGAGTGATTTGTATTAGACTAGGTAATGGAACTATCTTGAGTGATTTGTATGAGACCAGGTAATGGAACTATCTTGAGTGATTTGTGTTAGGCTAGGTAGTGGAACAATTCAGAGTTATTTTATAAGGTTAGGTAGCCCTGGATGGAACAGGATTATATTTATGAAATGATGTATTGGCTGAAAGGATGGGACATGGCTGCGATTGAGAATGATTGGCTTGAGGCGGTGGGAGGAGAGTTTAAGAAGCCTTATTATGCGGATCTCTACCGCTTTGTCAAGAGGGAATATGATGAACATGTGATATTTCCGCCGTCCAATGATATTTTTAATGCTTTACATTTCACTCCTTTTCATAGTGTAAAGGCAGTAATTCTGGGTCAGGATCCTTATCATAATGATCACCAGGCCCATGGGCTGTCTTTTTCTGTCCCGGAAGATGTGCCTGAGCGGGATATACCGCCTTCGCTTAAGAATATTTATAGGGAGCTGCATGATGATCTGGGATGCTACTGTCCGAATAACGGATATCTGAAAAAATGGGCCGATGAAGGGGTTCTGCTCCTGAATACGGTTCTCACCGTGAGGGCCCATGCCGCCGCATCTCATCAGGGGCATGGATGGGAACAATTTACAGATGCGATTATAGGAGCCTTAAATCAGGAGGATCGTCCTATTGTCTATATGCTATGGGGAAGGCCTGCCCAGAAGAAGGCAGATATGCTTAATAATCCGAAGCAATTGGTTTTGAAGGCAGCTCATCCCAGCCCGCTTTCAGCCAACCGGGGATTCTTCGGCTGCAGACATTTCTCCAAATGTAATGCCTTTCTGAGGGAGAATGGTATAGAGCCCATAGATTGGCAGATTGAGAACAAATAAGGACGGGTTTTAACTGGTGGCTCTAGATACTGAGGATTGTCTGGCTCATATCCGATTATTAGAGATTATCTCTAAAGGGTTATTCCATCGTGGATAAATGGGAAGGAAGGGCTTTTTGATTCATGATTCGAATAGAATTTGAAATATTGCGGCAGAGAGGGCGGGATCAAATCGCCCTTTTTTCATCCCGGGAGAAAAATAAAGAATCTCTGGGGGACAATGATTGGACAGCATCTCATCAAGAAAAGAATAGTTTACATAATGCTAAAATCAATCATGATGATACATTTGGTTTACATAATGCATTGGCCAATCATGATGATACATTTGGTTTACATGATGCATTAGCCAATCATGATGATGCATTCGATTTACATAATACATTGGCCGATCATGATGATACATTTGGTCTATATAATGCATTGGCCTATCATGATGATGCATCTGTTTTGCATAATACTGAGGCCAATCATGGTGGGGGATCTGATTTATATAATAATGATGAGTCAGACCATGGGGACGGAACTGATTTACATAATACAGATTTCCTCTCAGAAAAGCCCTATTTACAGAGGATTCTCTATGAAACGGAGGATGAGAGTGAAACTGTGGCCTCTGCCCTGACCAATCTTAATCAAATGGAAGATTTACGGGATATGGAGGGCAGACCTGTTTCCTCCATCCGCTGGGATTATGGCTGCTTTCAGAAAAAATGCGGGGCCTGTGCCATGAGGATTAACGGCAGGCCCCGTCTGGCCTGTGATGTCAAATTAAAAGACCTGAAGAAGGGGCGGGCCCTGCTGGAGCCCTTGAAAAAGTTTCCTGTTGTGGAGGACCTGCTGGTAGATAGAAGCATTCTATTTGAGAATTTGAAGCTTATTAGGGCCTGGTTTCAGGAAGATGCGGTTTACCGGGAGAAGACTGCGGATATGGCCTATGAGGCCTCCCGCTGTCTTCAATGCGGAATATGTCTGGAGATCTGCCCCAATTTCTATCCGGGAGGGACTTTTGTGGGGATGGCGGGATTTGTACCAACCGCCAAGCTCTTGTCGGAGCTGCCGGGCTCCCAGCTTCAGGTAATCAGAGAAATATACCGCAGGAATATATATGAGGGCTGCGGCAAAGCTCTGTCCTGCAGGGATGTATGCCCTGCGGGAATTGATCTGGAAGGCCTTCTGGTGCGATCCAATGCCATGGCTGTATGGAAACGGGGACTGAAATGAATAGAAAAGCCGGTATTCCCGGAATTCTCTCCGTATTAATGCTACTGGGCTTTCTTGGAGGACTCTTATTCTATGCTGAGAGGGAACCCGGGGTTTGGATTACCAATTATGATTCGGTGGTTTCATTTGTGAGGCAGAGCTTTCGGGAGCATTCTGCCGTCATTACTATAACCTTTCATGCCAAAACACAGCATTTGGATGAGGTTCAGAAGGTGGTGGATAATCTCACTAAGGAGGCTTTGAAGGAAACGGATAATCCCAGGGAAGGGGATTATATCCGCTACCAATATGGGGGCTATGAGATCCGCTACCGGTCGGAGCCGGAGGAGGGCGGCTTCCGTTATATTACACGGATTATCCCTGACTATTACACCTATCTGGAGGAAGAGGAGTGGGTGTCAGATGAGATTGTGCGGATATTGGAAAGTCTTTCTCTGGATGGAAAGGGGGAATATGAGAAGGTCCGGGCCATCTACGACTACGTTTATGGAGAGGTTGGATATGATGACGTTCACAAGAAAGCAGAGCATTATCATCTGAAAACCACTGCTTATGCGGCACTCCGATACAAAACCGCGGTCTGTCAGGGCTTTTCTGTCCTCATGTATAGGCTGTTGCGGGAGGCGGGACTCTCTGCCAGAGTGATTTCGGGAATAGGATATAGGGATGGAGGATCGGAAAGGCATGCCTGGAATATTGTCGGAATTAATGGCCTATATTATAACCTGGATGTGACCTGGGATAAGGTTTTGGGAACCGAGGATTACTTTTTGAAGAGTGATGAGGATTTTCACGATCATGTTCGTGATCCGGAGTATTTGTCAATGGAATTCATAGAGGACTACCCCATGGCCATGGAGTCCCGGCCGTCAAAGGAAGGAAATGACAGTAGCCGACAGGATTAGTTGATGAGGAATGGGGGAATAGCTGACCATGACATAGACTCAAAGGGATTTCCGTGCCGGATCCTACCGTGAATTACCCAATGCAGAAATCGAGAGGGAAGAAACAAATAGCATCTACTCGTCCGCGAGCCGCCGGTCGGCTTTAGCCGACAAAATTCATCTCGGCGGCTCTGCGAATCGAGAGGGAAGATGCAAATCGTACCCTCTCGTCCGCGAGCCGCCGGTCGGCTTTAGCCGACAAAATTCATCTCGGCGGCTCTGCGATAAAAAGCTGCCGGAAATATCAACTTTCCGGCAGCTTTTCAACATTCTCTTTACCTAGATTTTGAAAAGGCATTATTAATTTTCAAGTACACTTAAATGGGATTTTCACCGGATTTACTTGGTCTTCTTTAAGACCATCTTTTCTTCGCCAAAGGTCACGGTCAGCTTGTCGCCGTCAATGGTGTAGGGGGCTTCCTCCCCGTCAGCTATGAGCTTGCCGCTCTTCCATTCGATATCTTTCTTTTCGCCCAT
>JAILCB010000024.1 GCA_024680595.1 Lachnospiraceae bacterium
ATAAGTCCGGGAGAAACATTCTGCTGAAAGAGATCGGACTCTAATATGGACTTTTTTATCATGGAACGTACACTCATATTTATCTCCGGTAACGAATCATTCTCAAAAGGGCTTATCCCATTATCGGTTTTAACCTGCCTATAGCAGGAAAACTCATATAGCAAAGGGGGGAATTCCCCGAATTCTGTCTCTTTGGTCACAACAGAGGACATACTTAGAAGCCGCCATAAGCTCCGCCCCTTCCATAGGCAGAATCCTCCGCAGAATTTCCGGCAGAAACTCTGTATATTTCACTTCCAGAATCAGCTGCCCGGGCTCCAATACCTCATAGGCCGGCATGTCGCCGTCAAATAGATCCCATCCCATAAAGCCTGAGCGCACATGCTCGTCAAAGGTAATTCTCACGGTTCCGGCCTCCCAGACAAAGGGGGTCCGCTCATAATCCACTATGACCTCAGGCCGCAGCCTGTCCGATATGCATCCCGCATAGAATTCCCTTAATAGGGGCTCCTCCCTTTTCAGCAGAAAGGCATAATCCCCATTAAGTATAGAATCCAATTCCCCCAATGAAATCCTCTGCTGGAGCTTATATATATAATTACCCCTTTTTCTCTTGCATTCCAGGCTAATTACATCCTTTGACAGATTATAGACCCTTATCCGGTACTTCTTTCTCAGCACCGTGCCGTCCATCTTTTCCCCATAGGCAGACCGCCTGAAGTCGTCAAAATATAGACTTCTAATGAAATAACTGCCGCCCTTTGCGTGAATATCGGGCTCCAGAATTTCCGAAAGCCGGGTCTTCAGGATGTCCCGTTCCTTCTCCGAAATGAGATATTTGTATTCATGTCTATATTTCTGCAAAACGCCTCCCCGGCCTTGACAAGGGAAATCCGGCCCATCTGTCAGAATGACTTATAGATGGTAAGCTCAACGGTATCCTTTCGAATCCCGACCCGGACATCATCCGCCAGATTTGCCACAATGGACTTCTCCAGCTCATCCCAGGCTTCCTCCATATTAGCGGCCTTCTGCTCCTCCGCCCTTGTTTCCCTTAGATTCTTCCTATATTGCTCCAGAGACCAGGTCATCATGAGCTGGGAGGTATAGGCATTCTCCATACCCATGGAATAATAGGGTACATAGCCGTCAATACCCCCTTCCTCATTCTCTAGGACTGCATCCTGATAGCTCTCCATGCCGGTCTGAATCAAATCCCTGATCTTTCCCATAATACCCACGGCCGCGGCATTCTTTCCGGTAGAGGAGACTGACAGGAGCTCTCTTCTCTTCCTCTTATTCATATCGGTTTTTGCTACCAAATGAATTCTGCAGCTCAGGGAATCCCCCTCCACCCAAAACATGGCACTGAATTCCCCGGTGATTTCCCGGGCCATGCCCAGAGTCTCCTCGGCCAGGAGCCTGAGCCTGCGGGCATTCCTGTCCGACATTTTCTCCTTTAGGCCAAACTCCTCTGTCTCTGTGAGGGCCTCCTCCATACCTTCCCCGGTGTTACTAACTAGAATATGAGTTGTCTCCATCTTTTCCTCCTGCCACAATAATACATGATTAATCTAAAAGGCATTAAAGTCTCGCCCGCGAAACATATAGCAGGATTCGATTCAGCGTCAGCTGACATCTTCCTAAGCGAATCCCTGAGGTCTCACGGAACGTTCATCTCAGCGGGAGATTGGCCCCCACCCAGATAAAGCCTTGATTTACAGCCAAATAACCGATTTTCAGAATTAGGAATCCCCTCTTCTGATATTGCCATATCGTACTATTATATAATAATCCTGTCAAAAAGAGCAACCTATGATTTTCACTTGCCCTTTGAAAACGCTTAGCCGGGCTCGTAGGGGAGACAGCCGGGCAGCGGTTTAGGGGCTCCCACTATAGTCCCCCCCACATCGTAGAAATATAAGGGGCATTTCTTCCACGCCGCTTCATAGCTGTCCCGATTAAGGAGATATAGGCAGTCCTCTTCTATATTTCCCTGAAAAGCATCCTCATAGTATTCCTGCAGCCTTGCGTCTGTCCTTTCATCAATATCCCTGGCAAAATAGAAGCGGTTAATGGTAAGCCCCCGGCAGCCTGCAAAATAGGCAAATCTCATATTATCCAAATGGGCGGAATAGGTCATGACCAGATGGTGATAGGGCTTCAGGGCCGCAATGAAGGCAGGCTGGTCCAGGTCACAATGGGCTTCTGTATAGGATGCCGTGAAAACTTCATGCTTTTTTTGCAGATTGTCTGACATATCGTAAAGCTGGAGAAGGGCACAGCAAAGGCAAATGATAAGGGGGACGGCCTCCCCGCCTGCTGTCAATGTCCCCTTGTCCGGGGCGGAGGACAGATCTTTATCCTCTTTTTCACTGCCTCTAATCCGGGATATGCCCCAGAAGGAAAAGGTCATGAGAAGATAGTCCGCAACCCATATAAATCTGCCATTTGAACGAAAAATACCAAAAAACCGCTTCACGGCATCCGGCATGGGGAGCTCAAAGATAAGCGCCTCATTGAAGGAAATCTTGGGAAATACAGCCGCCAGAAAGAAAACCAGAAAGGCCAGCAGAAGCAGCTTTCTGCGGAGGGACAGCAGGGGTTTTCCATCCCCCGTCCGCTTTCCATAAGACAGGGTCCTTATGGCCTTTACCAGCAAAAAAATACCGGAAATTGCCAATAGCAGCAGGACCCCCGCCCCCAGATAGCCAAAACCCTCATATTGAAAGCCGACCTGCAGGGGAAAAGCCGGAAAGACCTTTCCATCGCCCAGAGAATTGAAGAAGGTATTGAAGTTACTCTCGAATCCCCCTATGGGCCAGCCGGCATTTACCGAGCCGTAAAAGGCCCCCTCAAGCCAGAGGCCAAAAAGGGCGGCCCCTATGGTGCAAAGGAATGTTATGGCTACGTGGCCAATCCTGCCTCCCGAAAGGAGCTCCTCCAAAAGGGCAAAAATAAGCAAAAGCTCCCCCATGGCCCAGAGGTAGGGGTGAATGGTGACCCCCAGAAAGGACAAAAGCCCCCATACCAGGCACTTTCTGCCAAGGGGCCGGTCCCTGAAGTCATCTAGCCACAAAAGCAGGGGCAGGAGAATAAGCCAATGGGCCGTGAGGGTGGTATGATAGAACATTCTCTGCTGTATGGGAAAGCTCAGAGAATAAACAAATACAGCGATGAGGGAAAGCACCCGGTTACCGGTGACTTTTTTCACAAGCAGGGTGGCAAAGCCCCCGGTCAGGGCCATGGATAAGAGGCCGTACCAGCCCAGATATTGAAAGGTTTCCGGCAGAATCCCCTCTATGGCCTTAAAGAGAATGGCCACAATGGGAATAGAATCCGTCCAGAGAACCGACATGGAATAGGGATAGGAAAGACTGTTCATGAGCCCCAGGGGAAGGCCCCAGGGGGCCTTCCGGAAATGGACCCAGCCAATATAGTGCTGCTCAATGTCTGGGTCCGGCAGGGCAAAAATCCAGCTGTCATTGGTAACATCCAAGACCCGGATCCCAAATATAAGGACAAAAAGAAGGGCTCCCAGACCAAATCCCATGAAAAAGAGCTTCTTCTCCCGGAAAATACTATTTCCGGCGCCTTTATTAATGCCTTCCCTCTCCTGACCTATCATCCATATCCTTTCATCTGCATTTCTTCAGCCCTGATATATATTAGGGCCACAGTCCTCCGGCCTCTTTCCCTCTCTCTATCCCCTCTGCTCTCCAATAATCACCACTTCATCGCTTTCATAGGCCTTTTCCAGCAGATCTTCTATGACCGTATTCAGATTCTTCTCGGAAGCCTTGATCACATTGAGATTGGGCTTTGTTACGGGATGCTTTGCCACAAAAATTGTACAGCAGTCCTCATAGGGCAGGATGGAAATAGGGGCTGTCCCGATCTCCTCCGCCCTATCAATGATTTCCTGCTTATCAAAGCCTATAAGAGGACGGTAGACGGGTATGGTACAGGGCTCATCCGTAACAAAAAGGCTCTTCATGGTCTGACTGGCCACCTGGCCTATGGACTCTCCTGTAACAAGCCCCAGGCATTCCTGGCTTTCACGGGCAATATGCTCGGCAATTCTCATCATATACCGGCGCATGATAATGGTTAGCTCGTCATGGGGGCATTTTTCATAGATGGCCATTTGAATATCCGTGAAATTAATAATATGCAAATGAATTTCACCGCAATACTCCGAGAGTACCTTTGATAAATCTATGACCTTTTGCTTTGCCCGGTCTGAGGTATAGGGCGGGGCATTGAAATAGACCGCATCCAGTCTCACCCCCCGCTTTGCCACCATATAGCCTGCAACGGGGGAATCAAAGCCGCCGGACAAAAGGAGCAGGGCCCGTCCGTTGGTACCCAGGGGAAGTCCCCCCGCCCCCTTTATTGTCTTGGAATACATGAAAATCTGATCCCTGAGCTCAATATGCAAAAGCACCTCCGGATGGTGGACATCCACCTTGGTCTCGGGATAGGCCTCCAGTATCGCCTCCCCCACCAGGGCATCCATTTCCATGGAAGGGACGGGATAGGCCTTATTGGCCCTTCTGGTGTCTACCTTGAAGGTGAAATGGCGGTCCTGGTAATTCTCGCCAATAAAGGCAACCGCCGCCTGACAAATCCCCTCCGGCGTCTTATTCATTATATGGCTGACAGGTGAAATACCATTGACCCCAAAAACCTTTTTCAGGGCGGCCATGGTTTCATCATAGTCATAATCGCCCTCTACCTCTACATAGATTCTGCCGTTAATACGGGAAACCTGGAATTCTCCCTCCACCTGTTTTAGTTTTCTGCGGATCTCCAGGGCCAGGGCGTCTTCAAAGACATAGCGGTTCTTTCCCTTCAAACCGATTTCCGCATATTTAATGAGAAATGACTGAAACATTATTTTCTTGTAAACCTCCTAAGCTGGGGTATTAGTATTTTCAAGGCCTCTGCCGCATAGGACAGCTCCTCTTCTGTGGTAAAGGCGCTGAAGCTTAAACGGATGGTGGAGGACAGGGCATATTCCGGTCCCCCGATGGCCTTCAGGGTCTCTGAAACATGGGGCTTATTGGAGGAACAGGCAGATCCTGCGGATACACTAATATCCTTGTCCTCCAGGGCATGCAGCAGGACCTCCGACCGGACCCCCTCCACGGATAGGGACACAATATAGGGAGAGAGCTCTATCTCATCTAAATCTGCCCGGGACAGGTTTCCGTCTAGTCCTTTTCCCTTTGGTCCATTAATGGTTACTCCCCCAATCTCCATTATTTTCCGGATAAAGTCTTCCCGCAGAAGAGAGAGACGCGGCAGATTCTCTTCCCAATGGCTATGGATTTCTGTGGCGGCATGGGCGAAACCCCCAATTCCCGGCACATTTTCTGTTCCGGACCGGAGCCCTCCCTGCTGCCCACCGCCAAAGAGAATAGGCTTCGGTTTGGCTCTTTCGGAGACATATAGGAGCCCCACCCCCTTGGGGCCGCAGACCTTATGGGAGCTGGCAGACAGAAAATCAATCCCCAGCTTCCTGGGCTGAATAGCTATTTTGCAGAAGCCCTGAATGTCATCTACATGAAAAAGGCAGTCCGGAGCCTTTTCCCTTATTATTTCTGAAATCCTGCGGAGAGGCTCTACTGCACCAATTTCATTATTCACATGCATGACAGACACTAATGCCGTATCCTCCTGCAGCTTTTCCAAGAGCTCCTCTAAATCCACTATTCCCTCTGAATTAACCCTTATCCTGTCAATTCTCCAGCCATTGTCCTCCAGAAATTTCATGGGCTCTGACACAGAAGGATGCTCTATGGCTGTGGTAATCATGTGCCTATTCCCTCTGGCAAACCTCCGGGCCGTACCCAGAATGGCCAGATTGTTGCTTTCTGTCCCTCCTGATGTGAATAGGATTTCCCTTGGCTGACACTTTAGGATTCCTGCGAATTTCTCCTTGGCATCCGAAATAATCCTCTCCGCCTCGAAGCCCTTCCGGTGCAGGCTGGAAGGATTCCCATAGTCCTCCCGAAAAATCATCTCCATCTCATGCACGGCCCCGGGCAGAACCCGGGTGGTTGCGGCATTATCCAGATAGCAGTCCAATTCTCTATCCTCTCCTCTCTATATATCACGATTAACGAATTCAGGTCTCGCTCTCAAACCCAGTGCGGAACTGGGGCCGGCCCCGGCTGACATCTTCCGGACCCAATCCCCCCGCATGAGCGCAAAGCGGATATCTCCGGACAAATCCCCCCGCATGAGGGCGAAGCGGATAGCTCCGGACAAATCCCCCCGCATGAGGGCGAAGCAGATAGCTCCGGACAAATCCCCCCGCATGAGCGCGAAGCAGATAGCTCTGGCCAAACCGCCTCAGTCTGTCTCAAACCGGTAAATAAGCCAGGACAAGACCACAAGGGCCGCTGTTTCCGTGCGCAGAATACGCCGTCCCAGGGTCACGCTGTCAATTCCCATTTCCCCGGCGGCAGCGATTTCCTCCTCGGAAAAGCCTCCCTCCGGCCCAATGAAAATCCCCAGGCTGCCCCCGGGCTCCAACTCCTCTATTCTCCGTCTGGTTGCATCAAAATCCCTGGACAGCTCGTAGGGAATCAGGGCGGAATCCAGACCTACCCCCATCTCCAGGGCCTGTCCAAAGTCGCATATGTCATGGACCTCCGGCAATATGGACCTGCGGCTCTGCTTGGCGGCGGCTTCCGCCTTCTTTCTCCATCTCTCCACCCGGTTCTTCGCTTTTCCGGGATCCGGCCGGA
>JAILCB010000036.1 GCA_024680595.1 Lachnospiraceae bacterium
ATTTTAGGAACGTGGTATTTCTCTTTGATGGTGAGATAAATGTCTCCATCCGGTTTCTTATTTTTGTGCAGGTACATAGAATTTATCCTCCATGTACCCATTATAACATAGAACGCTATATAACGCCATACTAAATATACAATATATTGACAAAATTTTTCCGCTAACCACAATAGTTAGCGGATTGTCGATGTATTATTCAACTTCGGAACTCAGGAGAGAATGGTTTCACTCTACAGTATGGCTCATGCCATTGTGGAGAGAGAGCTCTCCTATGAGGTCCTGACAAGAGAAAACTATCTCATATGGCATGAAAGCCCTTATGTCAGTCCAACCTTTCAGGAATTCATAGAGCTGGTGAAATCCTTCGCATCCCAAATATTGTCTTGACAAGATCAGAAACTAAACCTACTATTTCACTAGAATACAGGCATGACATATATCTTCTTTTCGCCTGTTATACAGGGTGCGGGAGTATCCTTACCGCATTTGGAATTCCTACACAACCGGCTCTCACGGAGTTGGGGGCGTGGCCCCGCGCAGGATACAGAGGCGGGGATCGAAGTTCCCAGGGCCCTCACGAAACCGGGGCCGTGTCCTGCGCAGGATGCAGGGGCAGGCGCGGAGTTCCCGGGGCCCGCGCATTATACAGAGGCGGAGATCGAAGTTCCCGGGGCCTCACGGAGCCAAGGCCGTGTTCCGCGCAGAGCGCGGGATTTGTGAAACCGTCACTCTTAATAGCCCCAATAGCACCTCTGCCTGTCCCGCGCAGAGCGCGGGATTTATGGATGCGTCCCCTTGTCGCATTCGCAAAGTCACAACCGAAAGAACAGCAAATATAGAGAGGGTATGAAATGATTAGAAAACACCTGCTAAGAAAAATCTCTGTTACTCTTTTGTCAGCAATATTCCTGCTAAACGCCTGCGCAGGTCCTCAAACCGGATCTTCTCAAGCCTCCCAAAGTGAAAGCACAGTTGACTCAAGTAGTAGTGAAAGCAGCAAGGATTCAGATATGAGTAAAGATACAACAAGCGCAGCTGCAAGTGAAAGCAGCGCAAATTCCGGTCAAAACGAGGGCAGTTCTCAAACAGAAAGCACCAGTGCTACCCAGGCCAAGAATGAAGTCGATTCCACTCAAACAGAAAGCAATCCCAAGGATAGCTCGAAAGAGACTTCCGAATTAAAATGGTGGCAGACTACAAATGTCTGCGAAATCTATGTCCGGAGCTATTATGACACCAACGATGACGGAATCGGCGACCTCAATGGTATCACGGAAAAGCTGGATTACCTAAGGGACTCCGGTATAGGGGCCATCTGGCTGACTCCCTGCTACAAGTCGCCCCAGGCGGATAATGGCTATGACATTTCGGATTATTATGATATAGACGAGACCTTTGGAAGTATGGAGGATATGGACAGGCTCCTGGTCGAATCTGAGGAAAAAGGCATTAAGATCATTATGGACCTGGTTTTTAACCATACCTCCAATCAGAATGAGTGGTTCCTGGAATCCTCCTCCAGCAGGGACAATCCCAAGGCTGACTGGTATATCTGGCGGGATCCCAAGCCCGACGGCAGCGCTCCCACCAATTGGCGCAGTATTTTCGGAGGCTCTGCCTGGACCTGGTGCGAAGAGAGGGGACAGTACTATCTCCATACCTTCCTGGAGGAGCAGCCAGACCTAAACTGGGAGAATCCGGACGTCCGAAATGCCCTCTTTGATGTGGCAAACTTCTGGTTAGACAGGGGAGTGGACGGCTTCCGAATGGATGCAGTCACCTACATTAAAAAGCCAGAATTCAAGGACGGCAAGGTGGATGGGGCGGACGGCCTTTCCTCTGTCCATAATATGACTGCAAATACCGATGGAATCCTGGACTTCCTCCACGAATTCAAGAAAGAGGTTCAGGAAGGAAAGGACATCTTTACGGTGGGAGAAGCCAATGGTGTGAGCACATCTGAGCTGCCCCTATGGGTGGGAAAAGACGGAGTATTTGATTCCTTATTTGAGTTCACCCACATTATTATAGATTTAGCGGACGATACCGACTGGTCCAAGCGCAGGCAATGGACCCTAAAGGATTTCAAGGGCTACCTGACCCAGTCCCAGGAAAATACAGCGGAGAACGGCTGGAGCCCTATCTTCTTTGAAAATCACGATCAGCCCCGGTGTATTGACCATTACTTCCCCAATACCAGCGATGAAAATATGGCCGGAAAGATTATTGGCACCCTCATGTTCACCCTGCGGGGAACCCCCTTCGTCTATCAGGGGCAGGAAATTGGACTTCGCAATGTGAAATGGAATGATATTAATGACTATAATGATATCAATACCATAAACCACTATAAGTACCTCATAGAGCATGGACACAGCAAAGAGGAGGCCATGGAGGCCGTCCACCATTTCAGCAGGGACAGCGCCAGAACTCCCATGCAATGGTCCGCCGAGGATAATGCAGGTTTCACCAGGGGAAAGCCCTGGCTGCCTGTCAGTGACGATTATAAGACTCGAAATGTGGCTGTTGAGGAAGAGGACCCTGACTCCATTCTTTCCTGGTACCGGACAATGGCAGACATCCGGGCATCCCATCCGGAGCTTGTCGATGGCAGCTATGAGGAAATCCTAAAGGATAATGAGCAGATCTATGCTTTCATTCGAAAGAATGACTCCGCTCAGGCTATTGTCCTCCTAAACTTCTCCGAAGAGCCTGCGGAATATGACCCCAGTATCATTGATGGGGCAGAGCTCATTATTTCCTCAAGAGAAAAGGACAATCAGGCAGGAAAGCTGGCGCCCCTGGAGTCAGCAGTATACGAAATCAAGTAAGACTATTTGCATAGATACAATAATCCTGCCTGATATGACAGACAGGTCTTTCACAGATTAATCGAGAGGGGTGGGAAACTCCCTTACTCAATTCGGGCCTCGCTGGCGTGCAAGCACGCCGACGAGGCTTTGGCTCGTAGCCTACACAGAAAAGTCCCTTTTTGGTTCTGAGTTTTTTGACCCAGACTCCAAAAAGGGACTTTCCATTTGCTATTCCATTATTCATTCATGAAAATAAGAAAACCTTCATTTTCTGGGTCTTGAAAGATAGAGCTTTTCCAGTTATTATTAAAGCAATATTGTTTTTACCTTAATAATTCGAAACTCGGAAACTAACGGAGTGAAGATGGTTTGAAGGATAGAGTTTTCCCAATTATTATTAAAGCAATATAGCTTTTACCTTAATAATTCGAAACTCGGAAACTAGCAAAGTGAAGGGGAGAGGTTTTTTATGAGTAAAATCGTTTTGGCAGGTCTGGGGGGAGAGAAGTATATTCCCTTAGAAGAGAGAACTGGAAATGAGTCCATTGTTTATTTCACCAGAGATTTGTCAGCGGCAGGTCTGCAAAAGGCCTACGAAAAGGTGAATAGCAATATTACCGGCAAAATAGCTGTAAAGCTGCATACCGGGGAACAGAACGGCCCTAATATTATTCCCAGGCCCTGGATTCAGGAATTCATGAAGAAGGAAGCCCCTATTG
>JAILCB010000099.1 GCA_024680595.1 Lachnospiraceae bacterium
TTTCATATTTGCTATTATATAATTTGGTGCGAAAAATTGAAAGTATGGAGCTATAAAGACTAATAAAAAACTAATAAAAGCTCCGGAGAAAAGAGGTCGGATCATGTCACAGTATACGTTCAGTGGCGGTATTCATCCTTATGACGGAAAGGACCTATCCAAGGACAAACCTATCAAGGATGTACTGCCTAAGGGCGATCTCGTCTATCCTCTCTCACAGCACATAGGCGCACCAGCAAAGCCAATTGTCAAAGTGGGAGATCTGGTTAAGGCGGGACAAATGATTGCAGAGGCAGGCGGTTTCGTTTCTGCGAACATTTTTGCCAGCGTCAGTGGAAAGGTCAAGGCGATTGAAAAGCACAGGGTCCCTGTCGGGGACATGGTGGACTCCATTATCGTGGAGAACGACGGGAAGTATGAGGAAGTAGAATACCCGTCTGCTAAGCCCCTTGATCAGATGTCAAAGGAAGAGATAGTAGCCGCTGTCAAGAATGCGGGTATCGTTGGTATGGGAGGGGCTGGCTTCCCCACTCATGTGAAGTTATCACCCAAGGATCCTGCAAAGATTGACTTCATTATTGCCAACTGCGCAGAATGTGAGCCCTATCTTACCAGCGACTACCGCAGAATGATGGAGAACCCCGATTTGCTGATCGGCGGTATGAAGTGCGTCTTGAAGCTTTTCGAGAACGCTAAGGGAATTATCGCTATTGAGGATAATAAGCCGGATGCCATCGAACTCTTATCCAGGCTTACCAAGGACGAGCCCAGGATTGAGGTTTATGCCCTTCGGACAAAGTATCCCCAGGGTTCTGAGAGACACATTATTTATGCCTGTACCAAGAGGGCCATTAATTCCAAGATGCTGCCCGCAGATGCAGGCTGTATCGTGGATAACTGCGATACTCTGGTGGCAATCCACGAGGCTGTCACCAAGAATATCCCTCTAATGTACCGTATCGTCACGGTTACGGGACCTGCCATCAAGGATCCCCGCAATTTCAAGGTGCGCTGTGGTACTAATTACAGGGAGCTCATTGATGAGGCGGGCGGCTTTACCTCAGAGCCTGAAGCCATCATCTCCGGCGGTCCTATGATGGGATTCTCAATCTTTGATTTGGATGTCCCTGTTACCAAGACTTCCTCAGCCCTTCTCTGCATGAAGGAAGACATAGTATCAAAGGTTCAGCCCACGGCCTGCATTAACTGCGGCCGCTGCGTGGAGGCCTGTCCTGAGAAGCTGATTCCTTCCCAGCTGGCCACATTTGCCGAATTCGAGAATTATGAGAAGTTTAATCAGCTCTTTGGCGTGGAATGCATCGAATGTGGTTCCTGCTCTTACGTATGCCCCGCCAAGAGACATCTCTGCCAGGCCATTAAGTCCATGAAGAGACTTTCCATTGGAAAGGCCAGGGCTGAAGCCGCCAAGAAGAAGGAAGAGGAAGCCAAGAAGGCCGAAGAGGCCAAGGCTTCCGGAGAGAATAAGAAGGATGAGGCCAAGGCCCCTGCTTCGGAAGAGAATAAAGGGAAAGGTGGTGAAAAATAATGGCGGACGAACAGAAAAAGTTTTTGAATGTATCTGCAAACCCTCATATCCGCGACAGCATCACCACACAGAAGATTATGCTGTATGTGATTATAGCGCTTTTGCCGGCGACTGCATTCGGTATATACCACTTTGGCGCCTATACCATTGCCGTTATTCTCACAACAGTGATATCCAGTGTTTTATTTGAGTATCTCTATGAGAAGCTGATGAAGCTGCCCATTACGGTTTCGGACTGTTCCGCCGCACTGACGGGACTGCTGCTGGCACTGAACCTGCCGCCTGAAATCGAGCTCTGGGTCTGTGTCGTAGGTTCATTTGTAGCAATTGTTATTGTCAAGCAGTTATTCGGCGGACTGGGGCAGAACTTTATGAATCCCGCCTTGGGAGCCCGTTGTTTCCTTTTAATCTCCTTTGCGTCTAGGATGACCAATTTCGCCTATGACACCTTCAGCGGGGCCACACCTCTGGCAAAGCTGAAAGCGGGAGAGACCGTGAATACCTATTACATGGTAATCGGTAATGAAATGGGTACTATCGGAGAGGTTTCTGTAATTGCCATTATCCTGGGAGCCTGCTTCCTGATTCTCATGGGTGTGATTGACCTGAGGATCCCCGCTTCCTACATTGCATCCTTTACGGTATTTATTGCTCTGTTCGGCGGACATGGCCTGAATTCCTATTATATTGTAGGACAGCTGGCCGGCGGCGGACTGATGCTGGGTGCTTTCTTCATGGCAACGGATTATGTGTCCAGTCCCATAACGACAAAGGGGAAAATAATATATGGTATTTTCCTGGGTATTCTGACGGGGGTGTTCCGAGTTTACGCGTCAGGCGCTGAGGGAGTTTCCTATGCTATTATTATCGGAAATCTGATTGTGCCTCTGATTGAGCGGTGGGCGCCCCTCAAGTGCTTTGGCTATGTGAAGCCCGAGAAAGGAGGCAAGTGAATATGACCTCCAAAGAGATAGTGAAGAATACCGTTATCATGACAATTATTGCCCTGGTATTCGGTGTGATTCTAGGTGTAGTACATGAAGTTACTCTGGAGCCTATCCGGGTGCAGAAGGAGCTGACTCTGAAGAACGCTTATCAGGCAGTTATGCCTGCCGCATCCGACTTTAAGGATACGGGAGTGACTGCGGAGACGGCTGCCCCTGTCATTGCTGACGGGGATTATAATGCCCAGATTGATTCGGTTCTGGAAGCGGTGGATGAGAGCGGACAGTCAGTGGGATATGTCATTAATGTGACCAGCCACGGTGGCTATGGCGGAGATATCGGCTTTTCCATGGGTGTCAATTCAGACGGTTCTGTAGAAGGCGTTTCCATTACTAATATTGCAGAGACTCCCGGTCTCGGCATGAAGGCACAGAGTGATCCTTCCTTCCTGGAGCAGTTTTTGCATAAGGAGGGTGGAACAGTCTTTAATTTAGGAGAAAATGTTACCGCAATAACAAGTGCTACCTTTACTTCCCGCTGTGTGACACGGGGCGTGAATGCCGGACTTGCCTACTTTAACGCGGAACTCTCGGGAGGTGCGGCATGAAAGCAAATTCACCTGCTGAAAGAATATTTAATGGTATTGTAAAAGAGAACCCGACCCTGGTTATTGTTCTGGGAATGTGTCCCACACTGGCTGTTACTACATCGGCTATGAATGGTATCGGAATGGGTCTCTCCACTACGGTTGTGTTGGCCCTGTCTAACCTCTTTATTTCCCTGCTTAGGAATGTTATTCCCGATAAGGTGAGAATTCCTGCCTTTATCGTGGTTATTGCTTCCTTTGTTACCATGGTTGACATGCTGATGGAGGGATTTACCCCGGCTTTATATGCACAGCTGGGTATCTATATTCCCCTTATCGTTGTTAACTGTATCATCTTTGGCCGTGCTGAGGCCTATGCTTCCAAAAACGGCCCCGTTGCTTCTTTCTTTGATGGAATTGGAATGGGAATCGGTTTCACCCTGTCCATTACCGTAATTGGTTTCATCCGTGAGTTCATCGGTTCCGGTGCGATTTTCGGACAGCCTATCGGAAATCTGGCGGATTATATGCCTTCGATTTTCGTTATGGCCCCCGGAGCCTTCATGGTTCTGGCTTTCCTGATTACGGTACGTGCCGCTATTATTAACAAGATGGAGGCCAAGAAGGGTGTGCGTCTGAACGTTACCCATACAGATGAAGAGGGCGCTTATTGCTCTGGCTGTGCTTTTGCGGCTAATTGTGCCGGAAAACTGCAGAAGGAGGCTAAGGCGGCTGCAGCTGCAAAGCCCGCGGCTACACCAGCCAAACCTGCTGCAAAGCCTGCCGATAAGGCAGAGGCAAAGCCTACAGACAAGGCAGAAGCAAAGCCTGCTGACAAGGCAGAGGCAAAGCCTGCAGATAAGGCAGAGGCAAAGCCTGCTGATAAGGCAGAGGAAAAGCCCGCTGAGAAGAAAGAGGAGGTGAAGGCATGAGTAATACATCTTTAATTTCAATTGCAATAATGTCCATGCTCATTAATAACGTTGTGCTTTCCCAGTTCCTCGGGATCTGTCCCTTCCTGGGAGTTTCTAAGAAGG
>JAILCB010000122.1 GCA_024680595.1 Lachnospiraceae bacterium
AAAAAATGCCCCAGAATGGCCCTGTTTCTTATCAATGAGATGTTCTACAAAACTGGTCTCATTGATGAGGAATACGATGGCACCGAAAGGATTGAACTACTTAACCAGAAACTTCTGGATCTGGAATTCGGTGACCTCGAACTGGATCAGCGCATTTCCGTCTACAAGACCGAGAAACGGACCTTCCACCTGGAATGCCAGTCAACCTCCGATGGAACGATGATATTGCGCATGATCCGCTATGATACCAGAACGGCGCTGGATGAGGCGCAATATACCTCATCCAGTATACGTGTAAAAATTGACGACTCCGGCCTCATATTCCTGCGCAGCACTAGAAACACACCAGATGTCATGACCATCTTTCTGGAAGTGCCACAGGGACAGTCCGTTTCCTATCATATTCCTGTCATCAGGATGATGAATTATTCTCTGGACTATCTCATCGAGCATAGATTATACATGCTGCTTCCCTTCCTGTTCTTCAATTACGAGAAGCAGCTTGAGAAAGTCTCCCATGATAGTTCCTTATATGAGGAAATACAGGCCCTGTACAATACCATCATAAACAGGCTGAGGGAACTAACCTATTCTGAGGACATCTCAGCCTATGAGGCAAATACACTATATGAAGCCCTGAGAATTGTATTCGAAGCACTCGGAAAAACGAGCAAAGCAGAACAGGAGGTCGCAGATATTATGGGTGGAGAAATTCTTGAATTCAGAGCCGATAAGTATTATAACGCCGGACTAGCCGATGGCAGGGCAGAAGGTGAACATATGATGGCAAAACTTGTAAGCATTCTTTTAGCTGATGGAAAGACAGGTGAGGCTTTCCGTGCAACAAAGGATGCGGAATACAGAGATTCCCTCTATAAGAAATACTCTATACTGTAGAAAACAGCCTATCTGGCCTCATATGCGCTTAAAAGTATTGGTCCTTGTAAAAGTCGATAAGATTGACGATTTTTGCGACTTGAAAATCCTTGCAAATCCTGATTCTGTGCCTAAATCTGGCATTTCCCCTCGATTTAGGCACTCCCCCGCTTCCTTTTCACCCCAGTTTTGGAAGGTGAAAAAATGATTCTGTGCCTAAGATGAAGGTTTTCAGCAGAATTAGGCACAGGTCGCTGAAAACAAGTCCCATTTTCCCTGTTCCGCTCGAGTACTGACAAAGGATGACATCCTACTCCTATCTCTGCCATAGATATAAATTCAGCATAGACGGGTGGGGCTTATTTCACATTTTATCCGAAAACTTCATCCAGCTTTTGCTCCAGCGTCCCCTCCTTGGCGTAGGGAAGGGCGTCCAGCTGCCGGAAATTATGGGTTTTGATATTCACTTCCTCGTCAAAGCCCAGGATATAGCTGGTTGCTATCTTATAGATGATTTCTGTGGGGGCGAGACCGTAGACCTGTTTCTCGAATATGTGCCTGAGCCTTTCGGTCTTGTCCGGAAACTGACGCTTCATCTCCTGGCTCTGGTACAGCCGCTTCACTATCTCTGTAATGAAGAGGCCTGATTTCATGTAGAGATCTATGAAGGTTTTGTCCGGTCTGTCAAAGCAGCCGGGATTCTCCTGCTCCATAAGGTCAACCATACGCTTTACCACATCCTTTGGCGTGAATATTTGGTTGGTTTTCTGAGGCGGAATGTAATCAAAAATGTCCTCTATGCTCTTTTCATCAAAGTAATCCGCCAGCTTCCTTTTGAGCGCCAGAAATTCCTTTACGGAATCATCGAATACCACTGAATCAAATAAATGTCCTTCAAACTCCTTCTGCTCCCCGGTCTCATCATCCGTATAATGCCCACCGTCCCGTAGAAGTCTGAACTGTTCCAGGGTGATGCTGGTGACTTCCAGAAATACCTTGTCCGGGATAATATTGTCAAAGGTGGCCAAGGTAACGCTATCATCCCCGTATGCCATGAGGAAGGAGGGAATGGTTCTGGAGAAGCCCCTTAAATGATCCCGAACTCCATCTTCAATAGTGTCCTTTTCTCTTTCTAATTTAATGGTCTCTTGATTCCTGGTCATTCCCTGCTTGGAATTAACCTTGAATTCATCTACGGCACTATAGAGGGGTGGGAAAGCCCCCTACTCGATTTCGCACGCGAACATTCCGCACTTCGTGCTCCATGTTCTTACGACCGGCAAATGAATTTGCATGCAAGCATGCATTCGCTTGCCGGTCTTGTGCTAATCGAGTAGGGGTGGGAAGACCCCCTACTCGA
>JAILCB010000149.1 GCA_024680595.1 Lachnospiraceae bacterium
TCAAAGAGCTTGTAGTATTGGGCGGCTGCGTAATCCCTGAGGGGGCCGGAGCTAAAGTCGATTGCGGTCTCGCTCTTGCCTGCTGCGTCCATGGAGCGGATAGCGGAGATTACGGGATAATCCTTCATAAGGCTGTCCGTATAGCTGCGGTAGCTTCCAAGGGGGATTCCGGCCTTCTTTAGCAGGTAATTTCCCAGATAATTAAGGGAGGTTTCGATTCCCTGCTCTTCCTCAATGTCGAAATTAGCCCAGATTACGAAGGGCACCCGATAGGAGTTTATAACGTCATCGCCCATGAGCTTCTGCCAGTCCTTTTTGTTCTGGCGCCAGACAATATTCATAGAGGAGGGCTCTGCCTGGTGATCCCCGAAGAATAGGATAATGGTGTCTTTGTCCTGATTTTTGTAGTATTCCACCAGTCTTTCAAAGGCCTCGTCGGATTTCTTCATTAGAGACAGGTAGGTATTAATGCGGATGACGGAATTTTCCATTTCCGTGATGCCATTTACCGACACTTCCAGAGGGAAATTCTCATATTCCTTGGAATAGGAGGAGTGGTTCTGCATAGTCACATTATAGGAGAATACAGGTCCGTCTTTGCTGAGTTCCTCCACCTCCTTTTCAATTACCTGGAAGAAGCTCTCATCGGAAATATACTGGCGGATGATTTCCGGATTAAATTGTTCAAAGTAGTCGTCGAAATGGATTGTGTCAAAGCCCAGAAGAGGGTAGGCCTTTGTCCGGTTCCATCCGGATGACTTGTAGGGATGCATGGCTATGGTGGAATAGCCCATTTTCTTCAGATAATTTGGCATGGAGTCTACGGGATGGCGGAGATACTGCTGGAAGGGGATGCAGCCCTTGGGCAGGAAGGCCATGCTGTAGCCTGTCAGGACCTCAAACTCGGAATTGGGCGTGTTTCCGCCCAGTACGGAGACATTGGCGTAGCCTGTAACCGTATTTTCCGCTCCCTGCTGCAGGGAGTGGACGAAGGGCATATAGTCCACATTTGTGGTGAAATCGCCGTCCACCTTGGGGTCGGAAAAGGCTTCATCCACGATAATAATAATATTGGGCAGGTCCTCCGGGGGCAGATCCGGGCCATTCTCTTCATAGGAAGCAAGGATTGCCGCCTGGTCGGAGGCCTTGTAGCCTGTGGGGACCTTGACCACCAGGAACTTGGTCTGGAAGAGGAAATTGGCAGTGAGTCCGTTTAATCGCATCATTTCCTTGGAATTAAATTGAATGTCATAGATTTCCAGAATCTGGGCCACCGTATTTCTCTGCAGAAGGAAGGTAGAGGCCCAGAGCCCCAGGAAACCCAGAATAAAGCCGCAGGCCCTTAGAATGAGTTCCTTTCGGCTTAATTTGCCTCTTTTGGCGATTTTCTCAGCCTTTCTCTGCTCTTTTGTGAGCTTTTCCCCTGATAGTATGGGGCTGTTCTCTGTGCCATCTGTCTCCCCTTTCTTTCTGAAAAAGCTGCGGATATCCAGCCTGCAGAAGAAGACTATAATACAGAGCAGGATGGTGAGTAGAGTGCCCACAGCCATTCTCACGGTGGGGGTATAATTATAGTTACTGGCCACATTCATGGCGGTTCCCGCCGAGAGAATGTCCCAGGGCATGATAAAGGAAGCGCGGAATTCGTAGATGTAGGCGTTTAGGACGGAGAAAAACCAGTAGAAGCCGATTTCCGCATAGAGGGCCCGGCGTCCTGTGCGCAGGAGGAAGAGGAGGGTAAAGGCCAGGACCTCCATAATAAAGATATTGACGCCAATCATCTTCCAGGAAATCTGCATGACCTCATCCAGCATAATATTCTGGCTAATGAAGAATAAGGCGATGGGGGTCAGGATGAAGATAAGTATATTAGCTAGTTTGTTGTTGTGATGCTTTAGTTTATTCCATAGGGAAGACATGGGCTCCACCTCCGTTTCTCAATGTGAATTCGATATATTATAGCCATGTCCCCCTCCGATTGCAAATTATTTACATCACGGGCACTATAAGGGAGGGCGCTTAGTGAATCCCGGGGGTTTACGGGGCTGAAGGGCGAGGTGTTGAGCGGGGAGCTAAACAGGAGGGAGGAACCCGGAGAATCTTGGATCCCTTGTCGGGGCAGGGCCAACATGAGCCCGTGTGGGGCGTTTTGCCGGTTTATGTCGGGAACCCTTTCATGGGGCAGGGCCAACCCTCTGCCGTAAGTGGCAGAAAGGGAATCAATTCCCGGCCTTCGAATGAAAAAAGTAGAATTCCTTTCCTATTAATTTTGAGTTGCACGATATAACTTCTTAGCGTTATAATGAAATGGATTCTTTTTGCAGGTGCCGGACCCGGGACTGCGGTGCAATCCTTGTATGGGAGGCAGTGGCGGGACAGGGCTTTTCATTTGAGAAAGGGAGATTCTGAAATGAAAAATAAAGGCGCCGGGGAGATTAGGGGCCAGCCCCTATCCGATTAGTTTGCTAAAGGAGGGTATTAAAGAATGGAAAACTCAATGTTTATTGGAACCTGGTGGTCTCTTTTGCCGCCAATCATTGCCATTGTTCTGGCATTCATTACCAAGGAGGTGTATAGTTCACTCTTCATCGGAATTATAGTGGGAGCCCTGCTCTATGGGCAGTTTTCTCCCTGGGTATCCTTTGAGTCCATCTTTACCGTAATGAAGGACAATATCGATCTAAATATCCTTATTTTCCTCGTTATGCTGGGCATGATTGTCATTCTGATGCAGAAATCAGGCGGTTCTGCAGCCTACGGGAGATGGGCTTCAGAGAGAATTAAGAGTAAAAGAGCCGCATTGCTGTCTACCACATTCCTGGGAATGCTGATTTTTGTGGATGATTACTTTAACTGCCTTACCGTGGGAAGCGTTATGAGGCCTGTGACGGACCGCCACAAGGTGTCCAGGGCAAAGCTGGCCTATATTATCGATGCCACGGCCGCACCTGTCTGTATCATTGCCCCTATTTCCAGCTGGGCCGCCGCAGTGAATTCCTATGTGCCGGAGGATGCGGGAATCAATGGCCTACAGCTCTTTATCAGCACCATTCCCTTTAATCTCTATGCACTTCTGACCCTTATTATGGTTCTCTACACCAGCTACGTTGGCCTGGACTTTGGCCAGATGAAGGTTCACGAGGCCAATGCGGCTAAGGGAGACCTGTTTACCAGCCACGCCGGAGAGTTTGAGAAGGCTAATGAGGTGGAGGAGAACCCTCACGGACGGGTATTTGACTTGCTCCTGCCCACCCTTGTCCTGATTGGTTCTGCAGTGGGAGCCATGATATATACGGGCTTCCAGGGAGGCGGCGTCAATATTCAGGATGCTTTCGCCAATTGCGATTCCGAGATTTCCCTGATTTTTGCCACTTTCGTGACCCTGCTCTTTATGCTGATTCTCTATCTGCCCAGAAAGGTTGTTTCCTTCAAGGAATATACAAACAGCTTTGTGGAGGGCTTTAAGCTCATGATTCCCGCCATCTCCATTCTGGTTTTCGCCTGGACTCTGAAGGGCATGACCCAGGCTCTGGGAATCAGCGATTTCGTCAGCGGCGCCGTGGGAGAGGGCTCCTTTATGGCCGGTATCGTTCCTGCAATTATGTTTATTATTGCCATATTTATTGCTTTCTCTACAGGAACCTCATGGGGCACCTTTGCTATCCTGGTTCCCATCGTGACCAGCATCTTTGCAGGCAGGGGTCAGCTCACTATGATGATTATCTCTGTTTCAGCAGTGCTGGCAGGAGCGGTTTGCGGAGACCACGTTTCACCGATTTCGGATACGACCATCATGTCCTCTGCCGGAGCTCAGTGCTATCACATGAATCACGTTTCTACCCAGATGCAGTATGCCTCTGTGACGGTTGTCTGCTGCCTGGTGGGCTATCTGGTGGCGGGCTTTACCCAGAACTGGATTATTTCCCTTGGGGTAGGAATCATTATGCTTATCGGAATCCTTATGTTCATTAAGAAAAGATCCACGAAGGAAACCGTGAGTCAGTGAGAAGGATGAGTATTGATTCAGAATGATTTTTTGGCGGTGCGTGACCGGATTCTCTCAGAGGAGCGTTCTATTCAGGGAATCGGGACTCTGGGGGAAAAGGCCATGCACCGTATTTTGAAAAACTATATCGAGCCTGACAGGGAGATGCATGAGTGTCCCATTGGAGATTTTGTGGCGGACATTTATAGGGAAAACGAGATTGTGGAGGTGCAGACCAGGAATTTCAATGTCCTTTCCAGAAAACTGGATGCTTTTCTGGCTATTGCGCCGGTCACTGTTGCCCACCCCATTTGTGTTGAGACGGTTCTGAATTGGGTGGATCCTGATACCGGGGAGATTGTGGAACGTAGAAAGAGCAGCAAGAAGGGGAGAGTTTACGATATAGCCCGTGAGCTCATCCGCCTGAAGCCTTACCTCAGAAATCCGGATCTCCATTTTCACCTATTCTTCCTAAAGGCGGAGGAGTACAGACTTTTAGACGGTTATGGCGTTAAAGGAAAAAAACACGCGACAAAGATGGATCGAATTCCAAAGGAGCTTTTATACGAGGTGAAACTCTCTTGTCCGGAGGATTACCGTGTGCTTCTTCCTGAAGGGATTCCTTCTTCCTTTACGTCGGAAGACTATCGAAAGGCTGCCCATGTTCCGATTCCCACGGCTCGGGCCGCCATTTGTATTTTAAATGATATGGGATTTGTGGAGAATAGGGGAAGACAGGGAAGGAGGAAATTATGGACAATGAGAATTCCATCGCCAATGAAGTGAGGGAGAAGTATGGAAGGGACATTGTGGCCCTTTCTGCCTATATTCCCTATTTTGCCGACAGGGGAAAGAAGGATGTGCAGAAAAGCTATGACGGTCAGCAGGGAGAATCCTGTATTCCTTTTCCTGTCTTTGATTCCACCCTGCTGCAGTTTGTGAAAAAGGCCAGGAATACAGCCCTGATGGATAGGAATTATCCCTATGTCTACAGGAGATACCGCATCCGTACCCCTAAGGATGAGAGAAAGGCTATTGAGAGGGCCGGTATTCGGGACGTAGACCTGTTGAAGGGGATTTTGAGCCGGTATGTGCTGGAGGGACAGAGAAAGGCCACCCGGTGGGGAGAAGGGGTGGAAGAGAGGATTTATTATAATGTCCTTTCAAAGCTAAAGGAATTGATGGATTTTTATAAGAGCAAATCCTAAATTTCCTCTATTGCAGATACGGAGATTTTTAGAAACGTTTAGCTTTAGGTATTTGATGTTTCTTGTGTGGGCAGTAAACCAAAGGCTTGTCGGCGTGCCTGCGCTCCGAAAGTGCACGGGACTCGGCACCTTATAGGAGGCCTGCCTGGTTTGAGGGAAAAGTTGAATTGAGTAGAGGGTCATTTCCTCTTTCGATTAACTTGATGTGGCGTTTTAGAAGTATTTTGAAGGGGGCCGGGGCCTTTATCAGGGCCCGCTCAGAAAGGAAAGAATATGGTCAAACGCGTCTATGTGGAGAAAAAGAGTCCCTATGCAGTGAGAGCAAGGGAATTGGAGGATGAAATCCGCGATTATATCGGAATCAAAAAGAAAGTATCAGTGCGGTATCTTCTCAGATATGATATTGAAAATGTGGATGATGAAATATATGAAAAGGCAAAGGTTTCGGTCTTTTCAGAACCTCCTGTGGATTTTCTTTACGAGGAGGATTTTCCTCATGACGAAAAGGATCATGTTTTCGCCGTGGAATATTTGCCGGGACAATTTGACCAGAGGGCTGATTCTGCAGAGCAGTGTATTGGTTTTCTGTCCGGCAGCGGGAAGAAAGCGTCCTTACAGGATTCCGCTGAGGCTTTGTCTCCGATTATCAGGACGGCTGAGGTCTATTGCCTAAAGGGCAGGGTCACCAAGGAGGAGATGAAAAGGATCCGCTCCTATGTCATGAATCCGGTGGACTCCCGGGTGGCCGCAGCAGATAAGCCGGAGACCCTTATTATGAAATATGAGGATCCCGAGGATGTGAAGGTCATGGAGGGACTGACAGGTCTTACCTATGCTAATCTGAAGAAGGTATATGCCACCCTGGGGCTGGCCATGACCTTTGAGGATTTCAAGCATGTTCAGAAATATTTCCTGTCTGAGAGACGGGATCCTACTATTACAGAGATTCGGGTGCTGGATACCTATTGGTCTGATCACTGTCGCCATACCACTTTCCAGACCGAGCTCACGGATATTTCATTTCGGAACAGCTTCTATCGTGAGCCCATTGAGAATGCCTATAAGGCTTATTTGAAGGCCAGAGATTCTGTATATGGGGATAGGGTTTCCGAAAAGGGCGGAGACAAGTTTGTCTGCCTCATGGATATCGCGACTATGGGAATGCGGGCATTGAAAAAGGCAGGAAAATTGGAGGATCTGGAGAAGTCCGATGAGATTAATGCCTGCTCTATTGTGGTGCCCATTCACATTGTAAGGGACGACGGGACAGAGGAAACTGAGAATTGGCTGGTTATGTTCAAGAATGAGACCCATAATCATCCTACAGAGATTGAGCCCTTCGGAGGAGCGGCCACCTGCCTGGGCGGCGCTATCCGGGATCCCCTTTCCGGCAGGGCCTATGTCTATCAGGCTATGCGGATTACCGGGGCCGGGGATCCTACGGTGAATGTATCGGATACCCTGCCCGGCAAGCTGCCCCAGAAGAAGCTGGTCAGGGGGGCGGCCCACGGCTATTCCTCCTATGGAAATCAGATTGGCCTGGCTACCGGACTGGTCCGGGAAATCTATAATCCCAAATATGTGGCTAAGCGCATGGAGATCGGCGCAGTCATGGGAGCCGCGCCCCAGAAGAATGTGGTCCGGGAACACGCGGACCCCGGAGATGTGGTCATTCTCCTGGGCGGCAGGACCGGCCGGGACGGTATTGGCGGGGCCACCGGGTCCTCCAAGGTGCACACATCCTCCTCTATTGATACCTGCGGGGCCGAAGTGCAAAAGGGAAATGCCCCGACGGAGAGGAAGCTGCAGAGGCTTTTCCGCAGACCGGAGGTATCTCTATTAATTAAAGTTTGTAATGATTTTGGCGCCGGCGGAGTGTCTGTGGCCATTGGAGAATTGGCAGACGGCCTGGAGGTGAATCTGGATCTGGTACCCAAGAAATATGCGGGACTGGACGGTACGGAGCTGGCCATTTCCGAATCCCAGGAGAGGATGGCAGTGGTAGTCGCCGCAAAGGATGAGGAGAAGTTCCTGTCCTATGCCGCTGAGGAGAATCTGGAGGCGACCCGGGTTGCCCTTGTCACCGAGGAGCCCAGGCTGGTGCTGAAGTGGCGGGGAAAAACCGTTGTGAATCTGAGCCGTGCTTTCCTCAATACCAATGGAGCCCATCAGAAAGCGCGGGTAATTGCGGAACCTCCCACGGATGACGGGAATGTTTTCTGGAAGTTCCGGAATGTGTCAGCGGGAAAGATTGAGGATACCTGGCTTAACACCCTTTCCGATCTCAATGTCTGTTCCCAGAAGGGCCTGGTGGAGATGTTTGACTCCACCATCGGCGCGGGAACGGTAACCATGCCCTTTGGGGGCAAGTATCAAATGACCCCCAATCAGACCATGATTGCAAAGCTGCCAATTCTGAACGGGACCTCCGATGCGGTCACCATGATGAGCTGGGGCTTTGAGCCTGAGGTCTCTATATGGAGCCCTTATCACGGCGCTATCTATGCCGTGACGGATTCCATTGCAAAGATTATAGCATCCGGTGGAGAAATGGACACCATCCGCTTCACCTTCCAGGAGTATTTCAAACGTCTAAAGAAGAGGGAAACCTTCTGGGGTGAGCCTTTTATGGCCCTTTTGGGCGCCTTTGACGCAGAGATGGGATATGGCCTGCCCTCTATTGGCGGAAAAGATTCCATGTCCGGCACCTTTGAACGGATCCACGTTCCGCCCACTCTGGTTTCCTTTGCCATCAATGTGGCTTCTATTCAGAATGTAGTTACACCGGAGTTTAAGAGCCCCGGAAATAGTATTGTGAAGTTTGAGATTCCCCTGAATGAATACCATTTGCCGGTATATGAAGGGGTGAAGGAACTCTATCACGGAATTGAAAAGCTGGTAAAGAAGGGGCTCATTCGCGCCGCCTATGCCTTAGATGAATATGGCATTGCTGCGGCCCTGTCCAAGATGGCCTTTGGAAATGGCTTTGGCGTAAAGGTGGATGATTCTTTGAAAGGCGGAGACTTATTTGCGTCGGAAATTGGTAATATTCTGGCGGAAGTTTCTGACATAGAGGCTCTGAAGTCAGAAGGCCTTCCCTTTAAGGTTATTGGTAAGGTAAGTGAAGAGAAGAGCTTTGTCTATGGCGACACGGTAATACCCTATGAAAAGGCCCTTAATGCCTATACTTCCAGGCTGGAACAGGTATTCCCTACCAAGGCCAGTCAGAGTGAAGAGAAATTGGATATTCCAATTTTTCATAGTCCCCAGGTTCATGTATGCCGGAATAAGGTAGCTAAACCTAAGGTCTTTATTCCTGTATTTCCTGGAACCAATTGCGAATTTGACAGTGCGGCCGCCTTTAAGAGGGCAGGGGCTGATACTGAGGTCCTGGTCTTTAGAAATCAAAATGAGCAGGAAATCCTGGATTCAGTGGAGGCTTTCTCCAAGGCCATTGGGGACGCCCAGATTATCATGTTCCCCGGCGGATTCTCGGCAGGAGACGAGCCGGATGGGTCTGCCAAGTTCTTTGCTACGGCCTTCCGGAATGAGGCAATTTCTGAGGCGGTAAGGGACTTGATTGAGAAACGGGACGGTCTGGTCCTGGGAATCTGCAATGGCTTCCAGGCCCTTATCAAGCTGGGACTGGTGCCCTATGGTCAGATTATTGATGCCCAGAAAGACGATTCCCCTACCCTGACCTTTAATACCATTAACCGCCATATTTCCAGGATGGCCTATACAAAGGTGGTTTCTAATAAGTCGCCCTGGCTAATAAATGCGGAGCCGGGGAAAACTTATGTAAACCCCGCATCCCATGGGGAGGGCCGCTTTGTGGCTCCGGAGGAGTGGATTCAGAAATTATTCCAGAATGGGCAGGTCGCTACGGTATATGCGGATCCTGAGGGACAGGTTTCCATGGACGAGGAATGGAATATTAACGGCTCCTATAGCTCCATTGAGGGTATAACCAGCGAGGACGGACGTATTTATGGAAAGATGTGCCATGCCGAGAGGCGGGGAGATGGCATCTGCATTAATATATTTGGGGATCAGGATATGAAGCTCTTTGAATCGGGAGTGGAGTATTTCAAGTAAATCTGGCCGGGTTTTCCGACAGGGGTAGAAATCTAGGCTTTAAGGGGGTGTCTGCCCTCGTTCTATTGAAATTATTGGTTCTTCCGGCCGGACAAATGGCAGTTTTGGCAAGTTTACATAAAGTACCATGGAGTTCGGCCGGAAGGTGATTGTCGGGACTATTGTTCCTTACGGAAGGAGGAGAGTGATGAATCTTTTTCAACTATTCGGTGGAAATCGTTTAAAGATGGGAATGATCGGTACCGGTCGTATTGCGGAAAAGTTTATGGAGGCCGTAGGGGATGCAAAGGGGGTAGCTGTTACCGCTATCTATAATCCCAGAATTGAGAGCGCCGCGGCCTTTGCCAGACGCCAGGGGGTTGAGAATTTCACAGATGATTTGGAGAAATTTCTGACAGATGATATTGATGCAGTATATGTAGCATCGCCTCACGAAGAGCATTACTATTATACGAAGGAGTCTCTTCTCCACAAGAAGCATGTCCTTTGCGAAAAACCTTTGTGTTTTTCTACGGAGGAGGCTAAGGAATTATACGCCCTGGCATCTCAACAGGGGCTGATATTGATGGAGGAGCTGAAAACGGCCTATTGTCCCGGTTTCCTGGGAATATTGAGTGCCGTGAGGGCGGGAGAGATAGGAGAGGTCTATGATATTGAGGCCGCATTTACCCGTCTGACCCCCACAAATCTGCGTGAGACCACCAATATCCGCTATGGTGGAGGCTTCACTGAGTTTGGCAGCTACGGCCTCTTGCCGGTATTTCGCCTTTTGGGCACCAACTACGATGAGGTCCGCTTTCAGTCATCCTATATGAATAATGGGCTGGATAGATATACTAAGGCGGTTTTTAGTTACGGGGATAAATTTGCCGTTGTGAAAGCGGGAGTCGGCGTGAAATCTGAGGGTCAGCTTTTGATTTCCGGAAGCAAGGGCTATCTCTTATGTAAGTCCCCCTGGTGGCTGACCAGGGAATTTGACCTGAGATATGAGGAACCTGAGAAAAAGGAGAGGCAGAAGTTCTCCTTTGTGGGAACGGGTATACAGTATACACTTTCGGTTTTCCGCGAGAGAATTAAGGATAAATCGGATTCCTTAAATGAAATTCTCATAGAAGAGCAGGAGAGTGTGGCGAGAGCAGGTGTTTTCCAGCGCTTTATGGAGGAGAACAGGGAACGCAGGCAGAAGGCCCGGGAAGAGTATCGCGCCCGTCCAAATATGAAGATATGGGCCCATAGGGGTATGTCCAGGCAGTATGCCGAAAACACCCTGCAGGCTTTCCGCGCTGCGGCAGAGCTGGGGAAAGGCCTGACCGGAATAGAGATGGATGTTCAGCTGACCAAGGATGGACATGCTGTTATAATGCATGACGAGCGGATTGACCGGGTCACGGATAAGAGAGGCTTTGTCATGGATCAGACCCTCTTTGACCTGAGAAATGCCAGGATTTCCCTGGGAAATGGGGAAACGGTAATGGTACCCCTGCTGACGGAGGCCTTGAAGCTTCTCCGCCCCTATTGCCTGGAGAACGGCCTCAAGCTCAATATTGAGATAAAGTCGGATGTGATTCATTATGAGGGTATTGAAGAGGAGGTTCTGCAATGTGTCCGGGATGAGGAACTTTTGAGCTAT
>JAILCB010000160.1 GCA_024680595.1 Lachnospiraceae bacterium
CTTCTCGGCAGATGCGGGATCCGTGGTCCAGGTTGAAGGGTCTGCACTAGGATCGGAAACCGTTTTAGTTGTGGTACTAGTGTCATCAGCCTGTACACTATAAGTAGCTTCCTCACTAGCCTCTGTGACCTCTGAACCTACAGCCTCTTCTAAAGTATACTCTTCAACAACATCAGCTTCGTCAATAACCATCTCACCTGCAAATGTAGCGACATTCAGGCTGAAAGCCATGGAAGACGCAAGCAGGAGTGACAGTCCTCTTTTCCAGTTTCTTCGCATAATTCCTCCTCATCCCAGGGTAGCTAAAACATCAGTCGATTCGGGAATAATCGGCCACCCTTCCATATTCTACTAACTAACTATTGTTCCCGCATCCTGTTCTTTTCTACCCGGGAATGGAAATTCTCTCTTATTTGTGCCAATAGAAAAAAATTCCAAAGTAAAAAAGTCAGTGCAAAAACAGACAAGCCTAATAATACTTTGTTTTTCAGAAAAAAGCAACCATTTAAAACTGTGAATTTAAGAAAAAGAAACTAAAAAGTATGAAAATTGTGTGAAAATCGAGTGGGGAAGATGCAAATCGCACCCTCTCGTCCGCGAGCCGCCGGCCGGCTTAGCCGACAAATATCATGTCGGTGGCTCTGCGATAATGAAGCGCCGGGGCTCTATTCCCCCGACGCCAGAGACAGAAGTGCCTTTGTTTTATTATAAGTCATATCAATGGAACGCCCCTTCATTACACAGGAGATATAGGAATTTCCCCTGGAATCCCGGGATAACATGACCAGACATCCGCCGGCCGCTAAAGTTGTTCCGGTCTTTCCACCAACTGCCGTAACATTGGTGGGTGCCTTGACGGAGCTGTCCTCTCTCAGAAAACGGTTGGTATTGTCACAGCTGAAAGTCTTTGGATTGCCGTTGGCATCCTGATAAGTGGCGGAATAGCTGTTCATTGCGATAATCTGCTTGAAGTCCTCATATTGGCAGGCAGCATTGAAGATTAAATACATATCATAGCAGGTTGTATAATGATTCTCATCCTGCAGGCCATGGGGATTGACGAAATGTGAATTAGTGGCACCAATCTTTTTGGCCTCTTCATTCATCATATCCGCAAAGCCTTCAATGGAGCCGCCTATATTCTTTGCAATCATGGCCGCCACGTCATTGGCAGAATATATTAGAAGAATATGTAATGCCTGATCGAGGGTCATGGAATCGCCGGCCCGAAGTTCAATTTTCTGAACATCATTCTCATACATGACACAATCTTCGTCAGCTGTCACGATCTGATCCAGGGTCCCGTTTTGCAGGGCCACTAAAGCGGTCATGACCTTGGTCATGCTGGCTGGATAAAGCTGGGACATGACATTTCTGGCATACATGGCATTATGGCCGTTAGTATCCACAAAAATTGCGGCGCCATAGGAATCCTCTCCCGATTCAATCTCCGCCTGGGATAATATATCCCCGCTGACGACGGCTAGATTGGAAGCAAAGGTTGCTGCCGTTTCAGCGGAATTGGCGGTCTCAAAGCGAAAAGCGCTCTTGGTTGTAGCCGCATCAAAGGGAGCTTCATAGGATTTGCTGCCGCAGGCGGTGAATAAAAGGGAGGCAGCCAAAATAAGACCCAGCAGGGATAAAGACTTTCTCCTATTGGGATGGCTTCTCTTGTCCTGAGTCAAATTCATCTGTGGTACATCTCCCGCCATTCCAAATCGCCCCGCTCCAGGGATTTAATCAGAAGCTCTGCCGTTGCCAGATTTGTGGCCAGGGGGATATTATGCATATCACATAAACGCACAATATGGTCCACATTGGGCTCGTGGCTCTTACTGGTCACGGGATCCCTTAGAAATATGACCAGATCCATCAAATTGTGCTCAATCTCCGCCCCTAACTGCTGGACTCCCCCCAGGTGGCCTGCCAAATACTTATGAATATTCAGATTGGTCACTTCTTCAATTAGCCTGCCGGTGGTTCCGGTAGCATATAGATTATGATTGGATAATATCCCCCGGTAGGCAATGCAGAAATTCTGCATTAATTTTTTCTTTGCATCATGGGCTACAAGCCCAATATTCATAACCACGATTCCTCCTTAGAGAGCAGCTCTTTTCAAAAAATAGCAGGGCTGTTCAGATTTGGGGAAAATTATGACCCCACAAGCTTATCTCCTAGTTTCCAACAGGAAATATATCAAAAACGGATACTGTCCCTGTTTCTTAATAATCCCACATTCAATACCATACCCAGCTCCATGAAAAGACTGATGAGGGAAGTCATGCCGTAGCTCACAAAAGGTAGCGGAATACCCGTATTGGGCATGATTCCCGTAGTCACGCTGATATTGAGAAAGGTCTGGAATCCAATGTGGGCAGCCACCCCGACACATATCAGTGTCCCTGACAGCTCAGAACTGGACCAGCCGATTCGCAGGCATTCGATTACGATTAGGCCGGCCAGAATGATTATGGCCATACAGCCAATAAAGCCGAGTTCCTCTCCTACAATGGCAAAAATAAAGTCTGTCTGGGGTTCTGCAATGAAATTGCCGTTCTTGACGGAGCCAACTTCATTATTCATATATCCCTTACCGGTCAGCTGTCCGGACCCTATGGCCACAATGGAATTCTGCTGCTGATAGCCTGCGTCATTGGAGTATTCATCAGGCTGCAGCCAGGCCAGAATTCTCATTTGCTGATAATCCTCGATAATTTCCTGATTTGGCTGTAGAATCAGAACCAGACCGATTATGGCGGCCGGCACGGTGATTGCCAATGTGCCCAGAATAATCTTCCAGGAAAGTCCCCCAATGAAAAGCATGGACAGGAAAATCAGCAGAAATACAATACTGGTGGATAGATCCGGCTCCTTATAAATAAGGTACCAGGGTAACAGGAAGAGAGCAATGAGGGGCAAGAGCACCTGAACCTTATTCAGCTTTTCATTGTACTTCATAATAAACTTTGCAAAGAATAAAATCAATAAAAATTTAGCAAATTCGGATGGCTGAAACTGAGTGCCCGCTACAATGACCCACCGCCTGGCCCCGCCCCGGCTGACGCCGAAGAGCTGGACCAATAATAATAGGAATATACTGGCAATATAGTAAAACCAATAGAAATTCAATACATTCCGGTAATCGACCAGGGAGATTCCGGCCATGCTGACAAGCCCCAGTATCAGGCCCAGGGTCTGTCTGGACTGCACGGATTCTCTGGCGCTGCCGATAATTACAATGCCGTAAATGGCTATTGTGACAGCAAAAAAGACCAATGCAAAGTCATAATTCCTAAGCTTGTATTGCTTTGTGATATTCATTCCCCAGGACAGGCCGGATTTTTTTCTCCGGCGAAATCCCTTTTTCTGCGCAATTCCCTGCATTATTTTAAAACTCCATTTATATATAGATAGAATAATTTAATGGATACCGACCCCCTCAGTCCGGCCATAGCCCTCCATAGGGAAAGCCCTAATGGCCGCGCTTCAATGCCGTCTGTAATCCGGCGAATTCCCTCAGTCCTGGCCCTCCATAGGGAAAGCCTTAATGGCCGACCTTTATCCCTCCTGCCATCTGTCAGGACATTTAATCAGGACCTTTTAGTCCCCGATGGCGGCACTGTCAGGAAGAGTCGCGGTTCCTGTCAGAATGTCGTCCTTATCCTCCAGCTTGAAGTAATACTTGAACACATCCCTGGAAACCTCAGCGGCATTGGAGGAAGTATAACCGTAGGCTATTCGGGTGGCAATGGATATTTCAGGCTTATTAAAGGGCGCATATCCTATGAAAAGGGCGTGGTTGGGCCTGGATTCCGATTCCTGGGCCGTTCCGGTCTTGCCCCCCGCCGTGATGGGGAAATCCTCAAAGGCGCCGTAGTGCTCCACAGCCTGCCTCATACCCTCGTGAATAGAATACCAGCTGGTGCTGGCAATCTGCACATTATTACGGACCTCAGGGGTGAAGTCCTCCAGGAGGTTTCCGTTGGAATCCGTGCATTTGTCCAGAAGGGACAGCTTGTAGCATACTCCCTGATTGGCAACTGTAGTACAGTATCTGGCAAGGCCCACCGTGGTATAGTTGTGGTTAGCCTGTCCGATGGCGGAACGAACGGCGTCCTGGGAGGAAACCTCCGGCTCGGATTCTGTTATTTCAATACCGGACTTCTCGGACAGACCATAGAGATCCGCATAGGTACTCAGTCTGGATACGCCCTTGTCACTGTCATAGCGGCCATTATCCAGGGACAGGCGGAAGCCCACCTCATAGAAAAAGAAGTTGCAGGAGTTCTGGATTGCCCCGATAATATTCAGGTTTCCGTGGGTGGAGTGGGGATAAACCCAGCACTTGGGCTCCGGATTTCCGATTTTGTCGAAGTGGCCTACGCAGTCAATCTCCTCCCACTGCCCCAGCACATGCTCTTCCAGGCCTGCTGTGGAGGATACGGGCTTAAAGGTAGAACCCGGGGCCGTCTTCTGCTGTGTGGCATAGTTAAATAGGGGCAGGGCCTTATTATTCCGAAGGGAAGCATAATATTCCGCATCCACATTATTGGCAAAGCGGTGGTTATCGTAACTGGGATAGGACACGCAGGCCAGAACCTCACCGGTGTTCACATCCGTGACTACACAGGAGCCGGTGCAGGGATCCAGGGCCAGGTCGGCGGGCGTGATATCCAGATTCCGAATCCTATCCAGCATAAAGCGGTAGGCGCTTTTATTCCCGCTGTCCAGGTCGCCAAGGGCATTTCCGGAGTCTACCAGTTTGCCCTGCTCATAGGGAATATGGCAGATCTGAACCCCGGTGATTCCCTCATCCTGAATGAGATATTGGTAGATTTTCTTGGCAAAGCCGGAGTCCTCCCGGAGAGCCGATAGGCTGTAGTCCCTAAGGGCGGAAAAAATCTCATCGGAATCCAGATAGTCATCATTTGACTGGATCCTTGAGGTATCGATCCAGCCCTCTGAAATGGCTTCCCTTAAGTAATCCTGTAAGGAGACCTCTCCCGCTTTCCAATTTATGTAAACTTCATTGGCCGGGTCTACCTTTGTCCGGTCAAAAACATTTACCTCATCGGACTGCAGCATTGTAACGATATAGGTTTCATAAGTCTGCATTTCCCGGCTTTCATCCTTATAGGGAACCTGTCCGTTTAGAATGGTGTCGCCAAGCCGGTCCAAAACGGTTTCCAGCCTAGTGAGATAGGCCTGGTAAACCTGCTTTTCATGCACTCCCGCCTGGTCGGAGGCCAGGTGCCTCATATTAATGAAATTATTGTCGAAAAGAGCGAAGTATACGTCATCGATAGAGATAATGATATCCGAGGACTTTGTCTCATTCGACAGAGTGGACCTCTTTATATCCCGGATTTTGGATATTACTACACCGGCGATTTTCTGTTCCAGAATCTGATAAATGGCCTTTTGCAAATCAGAATCAATGGTGAGATAGAGATTGTTGCCGGCTATGGGATCCGTCCGGTCTCCGGTCTCTGTGACCCGGCCCAGATTATCCACAAAAATGGTCTGACGCCCCTTCCGTCCCTGCAGCCTCCTCTCCATGACCTGCTCGATACCCGCTTTTCCAACCACATCATTGAGCTCATATTGGGAAATTTCAGAGGCAGTCTCCCCTTCCTGATTGAGCTCGGTCAGCTCCTCCTCGGAAATCCGGCCTGTATAGCCCAGAATGTGAGAAAAGCTGGGATCGTCAATGTAAGAGCGGATGGTATCCTCGGCAATATCCACTCCCTGCAGATTGTCCTTATTCTCCATAATCTCCGCTACCGTGCCCTCATTCACGTTGGTGGCCACTGTGGTAGCAATATACTTCTGGAAAGAATTCAGATTCAGATTATAACGGACGGTTATCAGCTTTAGGATATCCTCCTTGGAATAGCCCTCTTCCGGAATGAAGTCCAGGGAGCCATCCTCCGCCTCACGGTAGGAGCCTATGCCGAACTTTTTTGATGAGCAGAGGTAATCAATGACATCCTTTGCGGTGGCGCTCCTCTCCTTCTCTAATAAATCATCGGTAGAGATATGGCCGTAAATATCCGCCAGAAAACGGAGCTGTCTCCTGCCGGACAGGGCAAAGGCATAGCGGTTGTCTGAATCTAGGATAATATTGAAATCGCTGTTTAACCGGTCGCCGTGTTGCTCCAGAATGCCTATAAGCCGTCTAATGGTATCATTTAACTCCATATTCTTGCGGCTGCCGGAGTCATAATTATCCTCAATGGTGACAGAATAGGCCAGCTTGTCTTCCGCCAGAACCCTGCCATTTCTGTCAAAAATTGTGCCCCGGGTGCTTTTAATAGTCTTTTCCCTTTCGATTTTGAGGGTGAAATTATCCAGATAGCTCTCGCCCTTTATTATCTGCAATACAAAAAGGCGGTGGGTCAGAATGCAGAATAGTATGAAAAGAATCACGCCCAGCACAAATAGACGCGATTTTAGAAAGCTTATAATTTTGTCCCGAAATTCCTGAAGCATTGGATTACCTTTTTATTCAAGTCTCGCTCGCGAGACATGGTGCCGGGATATCTTCCAAACCGAATCCCTGTGGTTTTCGCTCCGCTGCGGATGGCGTAAAGAAATGGCCTACCGGATGTCCTGCGCTCCCACGGGGCTTTCATCTCCATGGAAGACTGACTCCCGCTGCGATAAATATGTCACAGCCCGCCGCTTAAGAAGCAGGGGCTTCTATCTGCCCTATTCTTCCTCTGAAACCTCTTCCCTATCCGACAAAGCCGTCTCGAAGGACAGGATAAACCGATAAAGAAGCAAGGTGGCAACAATGGTATAAACCAGTTCCGGCAGCATGATACGGGTGAAATAATAGGTGAAGCTCAAACGGGACCGCAAGAGAAAGGTTAGGACATAGGAGACAAAACCAAAAATCAAGTCACTAATGCCTATTAAAAGAACCGGGTACTTCAGATCATCCGGATAGAATAATCTGCTAAAGAGCCCGTTTAGATAGCCGATCCAGATATAAATCAGCATATAAAGGCCCAGAACCCCATTTCCGAAAAGGAGATCCGTAAATAGTCCGGCAAAAAAGCCGACAAACATACCCTCCCGCCGGCCACGGATAAAGCCAAAGGAGCTGGTTAATAGAATGAGCAGATTGGGTACAATGCCACCCAGAGCTATGACACGGTAAAGGGTGCATTGCAGGACAAATGTAATGATAATCAGTATTAATTCCAGAATTTTTCTCTTCAATCCTGCCCCGTTCCCCTTATCGCATAAGGCGGCACCCAATCGGGTAGGGGTGAATCCCCCCTACTCGATTCCGCACGCGTACATTCCGCACTTCGTGATCCATGTTCTTACGGTCGGCAAATGAATATGCATGCATTCGCCTGCTGGTCTTGTGCTAATCGAGTAGGGGAGGAAAGCTCCCCTACTCGATTCGGGCCTCGCCTAAATCTCAGGCCCTTCGGGCCTCGCCACATCTCAGGCCCTTCGGGCCTCGCCCACATCTCAGGCCCTTCGGGCCTCGCCCACATCTCAGGCCCTTCGGGCCTCGCCACATCTCCGGCCCTTCGGGCCTCGCCCACATCTCC
>JAILCB010000161.1 GCA_024680595.1 Lachnospiraceae bacterium
TGGCACCCCATATCGTCTCCCTGAATATGGCCTATCCCAAGACGGACGGGACCTATGATTATTCCGTTAAATGTGAGTATGAGGTGGAGAACGGAGATAGACTGACCGTTACCAATCCTATGGAGGCGGGACAGGAGACGAATCTGACGGAGGAAGACGGTGTTGTCTATTATGAGCTCACATCCGGCAGCGATACCTATCGGTGGCGGTTTGACGGCTGGTACTATGATGATTCGGAAACCGGGAAGCCGGTCCGGAGCGATTTGACCGAGAAATACAACAATTCCTTGCCGGTAACCGACGACTTGATGCTCTACGGGCGCTGGACCCAGACTGCAGGACCTATCACCATAACGGTGCATCCCATTGATGAGTCCACCGGAAATGAGCTGGAGAACTGCAGCTGGACCCAGAGCGCCCAGATAGGCTCGTCAGCTACGATTCGGGCCAAGAATAGTCTGTCTGTTTCCGTGAATGGTGAAAAGGTTAATTACTGGCCTGTGGATGCGGTTTATATTATTGAGACCGTGGACGGGGATAGCACGGATGTGAACCTGACCTATAAGCAGGGTGAGTCCTGGAAGTATTGTATTGATTCCTATATGTCCTATTCCAATAGCAGCGGCGATAAGGTCTATTTCCTGATAGAGAGTCAGGAGGGATATACCGATGCGGAGGTGGAGGAGGTGCTGGCCAATCCGACCAGTGTCATGAAGGGCTACCATTTCTATGCCTCGGAGCAGACCTATTTCATACAGACGGGTAACTATGCCCAGATAAATAAACCCAGTGACGATAGTGTGCCCCATGTGGCGGCCTTCTATTCTCCTGACACTACAGCAGTGACTTTTGTTAGTGAGATGGAATGGGATAGGAATGCTACCGGCAGACTCTCCGCCTCTCCCTTCCTGACCTATGCTTATTATGGACTGGACGGGGCGGGCAATGTGCGTACCGGCCTTCCCGGCTATGGGGTCAGCAAGGTCTATTCCGATGAGATGGCGTCCGGCACTGTTACTACGGCCGTGGCGGCAGACGGGGACAGCTATTCCCTGAAGGAAATCTATAGTCTGACGGATGAAGCGGGAAATGCGGTTAGCTATGAGGATGCCGGGAACTTTGTGACCTATTATGGGGTGTCTCCTGACACCTATCCCACCGGAGAGGTGCAGGCGGCAGCGGCCTTTGACAGCCTTGCCCCCGGCAAGTATGCGGTGACGTCCCGGATTGTATTGGTAAAGGATACGGCTCCGGCTGCTGCGGTGGCCTCCTTCTGGACCGGCACCGGGACCGCAGACCTCTGGATTAGTCCCTATGAGATTACCCTGACAGGCAACACGGGAGAAAGCACGTTAGAAACGGTGACCCTCTACTATGACGGAAAAGAAGAGAAGCTGTACAGCGACCGGGCTTTGACCCACGAGCTTACGGAGGGGGCTATTGACCTCAGTGCCACCGGAGATTCGGATCCCGATGGGGTGGCGGCCGTCTTGAAGAATATATATGACTACTATACAGACACCTATACAGCCGGCTTTGGAGGCTTCTATCTGACTGATGGCAGCAGTTTGGCAGGGGTGACAGATGGCATTCTCTATGTGGAGACCGATGGCCTCACAGGAGATAGGGCGGCGGAGGCCTGCTCGGCCGATGTGTCCGGGACCGGCCTGCCTTCTGTACTCCGGATTAATATGGATATGGACGGGGACGGAGTGACGGATACTATCGTCTACTATGATGGAAGTAAATACTATTCCGACCGGGCGCTGGAGAATGAGATAAGTAATATCAGCGGATTCTAGATTATATAGGGGATGAGTTCTTTTCCTTAGCATGTCAGACGGGAAAGGATTCTCTCAAACCATACAGTAGAGCAGGGAATGCCGGTTTTTCAACAATCCTGCGGCGGCCAAAAAAAGATCATGGGGGAATCGAGGGATTTTTCCTTCCTGCATTATCCTGTGGGGCAGGGAATACCGGGTTTTCAATAATCCGCGGCATCCAATAGAGACCATGGGGGAATCGAGGGATTATTCGTCCCTACATTATCCTGTGGCGCAGGGGACACAGAAGCGTTATTAAAAAAGGAGGCAGTATGCTGGGGTTAGCCCGTGAGAAAATTAAGAGCAGCAAAGGGGCTTCATTGATATTTGCACTGGTAGGCTTTGTCATGGCGGCCATGGTATCCACGGTCATTGTCAGTGCGGCAGCGGGTAATGCAAACCGGGCCGGCAGTATGAGGGAGGGGGAGCAGGCCTATCTCTCAGTGACCTCCGCAGCCAGTGTGGTTACGGCTGCCATGAAGGATTTCAAGATTTCCTATAGCATAGACTCTGAGGGCACCATTACCGCTGATAGTCCCACCTATACGGCGGGACCGGCACAGGTCATCCAAAAGGCCGCTGAGAAGCTGGCTCTTGACTGGGCGGCAGGGGCTGGGGACAGTACGGTAACCATGGCCATATCCGTGGGTGACAAGGCAGATGATGCTGAGATAATCATGGATTTGGATTCCTCAGGTAATATCAGGGCAAGAGTCATCCATGCCTGGACTGACAGGGCCGATATTACCGCTGTGCTAGGCAATAACTACTATATTCAGCTTGTATTTACACAGAACCGGAAGACCAAGATTAGCCATGACAGTAATGGGAATGCTATTCAGCGGATTATTGTTTCCTGGCCGGAGAGTCAGTCCTACGCCACCAAGTAGGACGGCTAATGGAAGAGGACAGTTATCAGAAGAGGACGGAGGGAAAAATGGAGGACAGCAATATTCAGAAGAAAAAGGCCTGTAGGGGTGAGACGCTGGCGGAGACCCTGGTTGCCCTGCTCATTATGACAGTAGGCTTCATCATGCTGCCGGGGGCCCTTGCCGCATCTGCGCGGATAAATGCCGCCATGGAGGAGGAGAATAAGCAGACATTACAGTGTTCCATGTCCATGGAGAATATGGAGACAAAGGAGATTACTGTGAGCTGGACGGACGGGGATACCGTCACAGAGGCAAGCGGAAACGTGAATTACTATAGTGAGGGCGACTATTATTACTACCGCCTGCCCTGACCCCAAGCCCGCACTAAGTTTTGTGCGCGAGACAGGAGTAGCCTAAGGGGTTTTGAAGGCGGCGCAGAAACCGGGCTAAGAGATGCTGAAGAGGATTTATAGGCATAAAGCTTTCAAAAGGTGTCGAACCATGGAAAAGAGTGAAAAAAATATTCTACAGAGGGTTTTGGGGAAAATCCAAAGGAAATGTAGTTCCAAAGCGGGTATGAGTCTGTCAGAGATCATGCTGGCCCTGATTATCCTTATGCTGTCGGGAACCATGGTGGTTCAGTGTGTCCAGATGGCGGGAGAGCATTTCAATAGAAGCCGGCTGGAGTCAGATGCCCAGCTCCTTTGCTCTACCCTGGCCCTGTCCTTAAAGGATGAGCTTTGCTATGCTTCTGACGTAAGGACGGATGGGGGTGCGCCTGTGTATTTCAGTAAGTCCAGGCTGATGGGCGGCAACTGCCGAATCCTGGTGGGGGATGGGGAGAGCGGGACTCAGGATGGGGTACTCTACCTGGCCAGCACAAATGGCGGCAGTACCAAGTATTTCCCCCTGGTAAGTCTGGCGGAATATGACGGTTCCATTCGCCGGGGCCTGTCGGATAGCACGGGGAGGCTAAAGGCGGATATAAAGGAATTCACCTGGGACTCGGATAATAAGTATTTCCATCTGCGGCTGGAGGTCAGTAATGAAACATATGACATCAGCTCAGAGGCGGAATTCAATGTCTATCCCCTTATCGTGGGATAACCCACGCCTCGGACACAGCCCGCCCCGGCTTTAGATGTCTATCCCCTTATCGTGGGATAACCGGCAGCTTTTCAGAAAAGGAAATATCTTGTCTGTCCCTTTATCGTGGGATAATGGCGGGATTTCAAGGGTTGAATGACGGGTTTGCGGAAGCGGATTTCCAGATTTCCAGACTTAGTCATTGGAAGAAAAAACGATTGACAAATGCCTGTTACCGTTATATAATGATTTTCGCTTTACAAAAGCATATTTGAAAAATGCATTCAGGCATTGAGGAGAAGTACTCAAGAGGCTGAAGAGGCGCCCCTGCTAAGGGTGTAGGTCGTGAGAGCGGCGCGAGGGTTCAAATCCCTCCTTCTCCGTAAGAAAAAGAAACCTTGGTTTTTCGGGGTTTCTTTTT
>JAILCB010000178.1 GCA_024680595.1 Lachnospiraceae bacterium
GAGGAAGTGCTGGAAGCCATGCGCTATACCGGGGAATTGGCTCTCACAAAGGGCATCACTACAATTCATGCCCAGGAGGGCTTTACGGCGGCGGATCCCGCAGTGCCCCTGCTCATTGAGAATATGGATAATTTCCCGGTGGATTTGGTGATCTGGTGGTGTATGATGCCGGATCCGGACGATCCCATTTGCAGGAAAACAGGAATCCTGGGCGGAGACATTATGCTGGATGGGTCCATTGGCTCCAGAACCGCCTCCTTCACTGAGAAGTATGAGGATGGCGATGGCTGCGGCTACCTGAATTTCTCCGATGAGGATGTCTACGCTTTTGTGGAAGCCGGCATTATGAGAGATTTGGCCATGAGTTTTCACGCCATCGGAGAGGGCGGGGTTCATCAGGCCCTGAATGCCTATGAGGATATCCTCTCAAAGCATCCCGAAAAGAAGGACAGTGCCAGACTCCGGCTGGAGCATTTTGGCTGGGTCATGGAGGAGGATATGGCAAGGGCGGCCAGGCTGGGCGTTCGTATTTCCACACAGCCCGCCTTCACCTATCTCAGGGGCGGCCCGGGTTCTATCTACCGGTCCAGGCTGGGCGAGGCCAGGGAAAAGGCCGGCTACTCCCTCCGCAGAATGTTGGATTACGGCCTATGTGTAGGCGGCGGCTCGGACTCCGATATAACGCCTCTGGACTCCCTTCTCGGAATCCATGCGGCGGTAAACCAGCCCTATCCCGAGAACTCTGTAACACCTTACGAAGCCTTGAGGATGTATACCTCTGAGGGCGCCAGATCCGGTTGGGAGGATGACTTCAAGGGAAGGCTCATCCCCGGTTTCCAGGCGGATATGACGATTCTGGGCGACGATCCCCTGACCTGCAATCCCGGGGCCATCAAGGACATTCCCGTCCTGGCAACTGTGAGAAAGGGTCAGATCGTTTATAGAAACGGCATCTAAATGAAGAGCCGCAGATAATTGTTGATCTACTGGAGCTAGTCTGCATTAGATTCAATGCACTTGAAAATCGAGCGGACTGGCACCTGCTCGATTCGGCCGCGCATCATCTCAAGTCCTTCGGACTTTCGATGATAGGCTGACGGGGCTTTATCCCGTAAAGCCGGAAGCCGGATTTGAGAAGCTGACAGGCCATTCTGAATGGCCGAAAAGGTTTCTGAAATGGAATAAAGATCTGCCGCATCCGAGGGTTGGTGCGGCAGTTCTTTATAAAGAGGGATATTCCAAAAGATGGGTTATTTCTTTTCCTGATCCTGGAAGTAATATCCCACTCCCCATTTGGTATGGACATAATGGGGATTACTGGGACTATTCTCGATCTTTTCCCTAAGCCTTCTGATATGGACATCCACAGTTCTCTCATCTCCGGGATAATCCTTGCCCCAAATGAGATTCAGCAGATTCTCTCTGGAGTAAACCCTGCTGGGATTATTGGCCAAAAGCTCCAGGACATCGAACTCCTTGGCAGTAAGATTAATTTCCCTGCCGGAAATATAGACCCTACGGCTATCCAAATCCAGTCTGAGCTCACCCTTCTCTATAACAGAGGGCTTCTCTTCCTTCTCCTCAGCCCGTTCCGTCCGGCGCATAATCGCCTTGATGCGGGCCTTCACCTCCAGGATATTAAAGGGCTTGGTAATATAATCATCCGCGCCGTATTCCAGACCCAGAATCTTGTCCATATCATCGCCCTTGGCAGTTAGCATAATGATGGGGACTCCGGAAAACTCCCTTATCTGCTGACAGACCTCGAAGCCTGTCAGCTTGGGAAGCATGACATCTAAAAGAATGATATCGTAATCATTCCTACGGGCCAGTTCCACCGCCTCCTCCCCATCATAGGCTGCATCCACTGCCATATTGTCCTGCTTCAGGCTATAGGTAACTCCCTTGACAATATTCTTCTCGTCATCAACTACTAGGACTCTCCTACTCATGATGCCCTTCCAATCCCCTTTTTAATACAAAACCTCACATTTATTTCAATCACAAATCCATTGTACTCTTAAAATATTAAAAGTGCAACAGTAATTTAATAATTTTGTAAGATCTTCGTTACAATTCTAATTCACAGGGTATTATGGACAACTGTTTTATGATTTTTCCAAACATTGTCAGAAGCGGAAGACCCAAATCCGATCTCCCACTGAGATAAAGGATCCGCTATTTTCCCTACATCATTTTCTTATTTCTGCTTTTGATCTATATTTTCTATGGAAAAACTAGTATAATTAGGAAATAATTTGTTTCATCAATATAGCCATTTCAGCTGTCATTAATTAGCTCCATTGCCCTTGGGCAGTGGACGATCTTTTGAAGGAAACTAGAACTCAAGAATCGACGAGGGAGCTTTTGCTCACCCGTACGCCGCAGGGTAACGCGGCAGAAAGGTAGAAATGTCCATATTTAAGGGTTCAGGCGTGGCCCTTGTCACGCCCATGAAGAAAAGCGGAGAAATTGATCATGATGTACTGGAGGCTCTCATTGAGACTCAAATCGCAGGAGGAACAGATGCTTTCATCATTTGCGGAACCACGGGTGAGGCCCCGACCCTAGAGGATGACGAGCATCTAGAGGAAATCCGTCAGGCTGTGGAGATTGTGAACGGCAGAGTCCCGGTTATTGCCGGAACCGGTTCCAATAATACCGCCCATGCGGTCATGATGTCCCAGGAGTCTGAGAAATTAGGGGCAGATGGCCTGCTGCTGGTCACCCCTTATTATAATAAATCCACCCAGGACGGCCTCTATATCCATTACAGGACCATAGCCGCATCCACGAAACTGCCCTGTATCCTATATAATGTCCCCTCCAGAACCGGCACCAATCTCTTGCCGCCCACCATGGCCCGACTGGCCCGGGATACCGAGAATATTGTGGCCATTAAGGAGGCCAGCGGCAATATTTCCCAGGTGGCGGAGCTGGCGGCCACGAAGGAGTTTGCAGACGGATGCTTTGATATATATTCCGGAAATGATGACCAGATCATACCCGTCTGTTCACTGGGCGGCATCGGCGTCATTTCCGTCCTTGCAAATGTTGCTCCCCGTTCTACGCATGATATGGTCATGCAATACCTGGAGGGCAACCGAGATGAAGCTATGCGTCTGCAATTAAAGGCCATCCCCCTTTGCAAGGCCCTCTTCTCAGAGGTGAATCCTATTCCGGTGAAAGCGGCCCTCAATATGCAGGGATTTGCAGTAGGTAATCCCAGACTTCCTCTCATCGAAATGAGTGATGCCGGAAAAGAGAAGCTCCGCTCCGCTATGAAGGATTTCGGCGTATTGTGAGCATGGAAATTCTGCCCCGCAGACGTGTGGTTCGTTAGCTTTGACATGAAAATGTTTTGCACTGTGCCATTTTCCTTTTCAAAGCTTCCCTATACACAGATTTGATCTTTGATTTTATTAAATAGACCATCCTTAATGCCGGTGACCTGTTTGATGTCCTCTATGGAAGAAAAACCACCGTGCTCATCTCTATAAGCAATGATAGCCTCTGCCCGGGACTGGCCAATGCCATTTAATGTCATGAGTTCTGTGGCGGAGGCTGTATTTATATTGACAAGGCCTCCCTTTGCAGAACCGCCTCCCGTCCCGCCTTCCGCTATGAGCTGAGGGCTGCCTCCGGCAGCTTCAGCCTCATCCAATTCCGAAAGGCTGGGAATACGGATTTGCGACCCATCTGTAAGAATGCCGGCCTGATTCAAGGCCTCTGCCGCCGCATCCTCTGCAAGACCTCCCGCCCTATTTATCAGCTCATAGAGCCTGGTTCCTTCAGGAAGCTCATATACCCCGGGCTTATTAACCGCCCCACAGAGATAGACGTAAATATATTTCCTTTGGACAGACTCTTTATCTACTTCTGTCCCTGCCCTTCCGGCCCCGTCTTTTCTATGGTATCCATCCCCGTCAGAGACTTGGGAACCGCTCTCATTATCGGCGTCATCCTGCCGGCCCCCGGCCGCTCTCGAGCTCTTCCCCTCATCCGGGCTTTGGTCTGCTTCTGTTTCCAGGTCAATGAGATTCTCTACATCATCCTCTCCCGCCCCACAGGCCGTCAATGAAAAGATGAAAAGTAAGCCCATCATCATTAGGGCAGCAAAAGACAAGATTCTAATTCGCTGCAGGTCCTTCCAGACCTCCCGACACCTACTTAGATCCAGACATGTGCTTCCCTTCTCTAAATCAAAAGTATCATCATTATATTTGTTCATTTGAGCTCCTGACCGCATTCTCGTCAGTCGCCCACCCAATCACAGACTCATTCTAATCCATTCTGTAATATTTTGCAATATAATTTTAATACTTTTGTAATATTTATTTACCATTTGATGAAGAATTGCGCCCTGTGCCTCATCTGTTCAGGCGCTGAATCAAGAATAATGCCAATATAAACACTAGAGCAACGGGACCTAGATAGGAAATGGCAGATACGGCAAGCCCTATGACCAGTCCCACAATTGCCAGAATGATAAAGAGTACTATCAAGAGAACTGCCCAGATTTTCCAGGGACTTATCCTCTTGAAGTGAATATTCTCATTGCCCCAGGGATTATTTCCGGTATCCCTATCCGGCTCTTCCACCGTGCCCCTTTGGGCGCTTCCACCATCCTGACTGTAGCCGTCTTCCTGATAGTAGCCGTTTTCCTGATAATTCCCACGGTCTGTAGATTCTTTGCTGTCCTGAAATTCTTTGCTGTCTGCAGAATCTGCGTTTTCCTGAAAATCCCGGGTCTCCCGGAAATCTACACTTTCCGCATAGCTTTCGCCATCTGAAAAGGCAGCCCCCCGCTTTGCGGCCTGAGGGGCGGTATCAATGATAGTACGGGCGATGAGGCTGGGATCTCCCAGCTCATCCAGTACTTCAGTGATATCCCTGCCCTTCCGGCATTCGGTCTCTATATACTCCTCATAGAACCTGAGATTTTCATTAATAAACTGCGGGGATATGCTTCCGCTTAGTGACCTTCTTAATCCGTCCAAAAAATCTTTTCTAGTCATATTAAAAATCCATTTTTCCGTTCATTTCACCCTTAAAGCTGCCATCTAAATATCCGCAGAAATAGCCCTTTACCTTGCCCTTTACCTGGACCGGGGTGCCGGTTAATGCGGCATTCTGCATGGCGGCTGCGTAGGACAGGCCGGACGCCAATTGCCCGGGCCCCATACCGGCATCCGCCATTCCGCCGGTTCTCAACTGAACGGGCTGCATCCCGGCACCTGCCAATCCGCCCGGTGACATTTGCCCGGGCTCCATACCGGCATCCGCCATTCCGCCGGGAAAGGCTCCATTCTGCATGGGGAAGCCGCCCGCCCCCATTTCAGACCTGCCTGCCATAGGTCCCCCTGCCATCAAGCCAGCATCTGCGACAGCTGTAGAAGCCAGGCCCCCGCCTGCCATCATAGTGTCCCCGGCACCGGAAACCAAAGCCCCGGCCCCCGCCGGCTGCATAGTATCTGACCCAAAAGCCGCTTCCTCATCCTGGGCCGCCTTCTTTGAAAAGCTCATTCTGTCAAAGAGAGGATCGCATAGATAGAGGATTATAGGCAGGACTGACATTACCAGAATAATAGATATCAAAGTACCCCTGCCCAGGAAGAAGCCCAGCTGGGCAATAACCGAATTCGACGAAATCGCCCCAATAAGGTAGCCCGCCGATGTCAATATGGAGCCTGATGTAATAACGGTAGCAAAGGAATTATCCAGACTCTGGACTATAGCATCCTTTTTGCCGGGCAAGGCTGTCCGAAGCTCCAAATAGCGGTTTGTAATGACTATAGCATAGTCGATGGTGGCGCCCATCTGAATGGAACTGGCAATCAGATAGGACAGGAAATA
>JAILCB010000071.1 GCA_024680595.1 Lachnospiraceae bacterium
TTCAGCTTTTCTGCTATTTCCTTTTCCACGGCCTCCACCCGGGAAAGGAAGTTCAGGGCCGATAAACGGTAGGCCCCCGCCCCAAAGATAATGACCTGCTCTATATTATCGCTGGTTGCCACAGTAACCCTATACTTTTTCGTGAGTTCATGGGCAGCCTTTTCGATATAGAGATCCGCGGTCTCCGCCTCCCTGGTATAGATTACGTCAATATTATGATGGCGATAAACCCTTTCCTTTCCGCCGCTGACCTTATAGGCATCATAAACCAGGATGACATGCTCTTCCGAATATCCGGCATAATTTGACAGAATATCCATAAGCAGGTCTCTGGCCGCCTTGATATCCGTGTAAGCCAAATCCTTTAGCTTGGGCCAGGCAAAGATCATATTATAGCCATCCACCAGCAGGTATTCCTTTTGGGGTATGACCTTGCGAGAAGAGTCATACTTTTGATTCCTCTCAAAAGAAGGATTCTTTTCCTCAGGCTCCAAATCCCCCTCAAAATCCTCCTGCTCCTCCCTATAGGTCTTAATGGGGCCATAGGTCCTTTCAAAAATATCCTTTAATTCCCGGTCGAATGCCCTCCTGTCTCTTTCCCTCTCCTTAAAGGTGCGGTTATCCGGATGATTCTTCCAGTCCGCCGCCCTGCGGGATAGGGAGGCGTCATAGAAAGCATCCCCATCCTGTGAATTGGGATCCGAATATGCTTCCTGCTGCAGGGAACCGGCATAATCCCTTTCTTGTCGGGCATAAAGGACATTGTTTCCCGGCTGCGAGGTAGAACCGGAATTCACTTCCCTCTGTCCATCCGCTCCGGTTTTGGGTCTCCACCCCGTGTCAATGTGCATATAGGACCTGACCTGATCCCAGGGGACCAGAGTCCCTACCCCATGGGAACAGAATACAGATGAGGCTGGATTCCTTAAATCCGAATCCGCGTCATAAGCCTTAGCCAAAATGACTTCCTCCGCATTATGACAGGGTCCATAACCCCGGAAGGAGACAGATAGATGTCCGTTTCCTCCTGTATAGGCCGCCACCTGTCTGGGATAATCCTTTAATTCCGACGAGGGAAGGCTTCCCGTGAGATAGGCCCGTCCATCCAGGATTTCCGGGGGCTCTGTATGACCTGACATCCGCTCCAGATCCGTCATGGCCCGTCCCACATATTCCGCCGGAATATCCAGATGAAAGTCCAGAATAGGCTCCAGCAGAATGCTTTCCGCCATCATCAATCCCTGGCGTACCGCCCTGTAGGTAGCCTGCCGGAAATCCCCCCCTTCTGTATGCTTATCGTGGGACCGCCCGGCAATGAGGCTTATCTTCATATCTGTGATCTCTGCCCCGGTCAGCACCCCCCGATGCCGTTTCTCCATGAGATGGGTCATAATGAGCCGCTGAAAGTTCACCGTGAGATAGTCCCTGGGACAGTTATTCTCAAAGACCAGGCCGCTCCCCGGCTCCCCCGGAGTCATGAGGAGATGAACCTCGGCATAGTGGCGGAGGGGCTCGAAATGCCCTACCCCCTCTACCTCCGTTCGGATAGTCTCCTTGTAGACGGTTTCCGGACTGCCAAAGGAGAGCTCCAGTCCAAACCTTTCCTCTGCGATCTGTTTTAATATTTCCGTCTGAACTTCTCCCATTATTTCCGCCGTGATACTGCGGCTTTCCTCGGAATAGGACAGATTTAGAAGAGGCTCCTCCTCTTCTAGGGTTCTCAGGCTCTCATAGGCCCGGGTCAGGTCTGTTCCCTCCGGAAGCAGAATGCGGCAGCGTTCTATGGGTTGAAGAAGGGCTTTATCCTCCCCCTCCTCCTCCCCGGCTCCCACCACCATGCCAATCCTGGTTTTGGAAAGCCCGGCTACAGCACAGATTTGGCCCCCATGAACCTCCTGAACCGCCTCATATTTATTACCCGAATAGAGCCGGATTCCATCCACTTTTTCCTCCAGGACAGTATCCCTTATCCGCAGAGTCCCTCCCAGAATCTTGAGCCAGCTTAAGCGAACGCCGTTTTCTCTGGTAATCTTGTAGACTCTGCCGGAGAAATTCTCCCCATAGTCGGGATAAGGCGCGTCCCTATCCAATTCCTTCAGGAATTCGCTTACACCCGTCATTTTCAGGGCAGATCCAAAGGATAGGGGAAAGAGTTTCCGGTCCGCAATGAGCTTTTGGGCATGGGAAAGCTCTACTGAAGCGCCTTCCAGATATCGCTCTAGAAGTCCGTCATCCAGTACCGCCACTGACTCCTGTACATCAGAGCTTTCAAATTCACTTAAATCAATACAGCCGGGGCTCAATTCCCTCTGCAGCTCCTTTAGCAGGAGCTCAGCATCCGTCCCCGGCTGATCCATCTTGTTTACAAATATAAATGTGGGGATGGCGTAGTGGGCCAGAAGACGCCAAATGGTTTTGACCTGCCCGGTAACCCCGTCCGATCCGCTGATGACAAGTACAGCCACATCCAATACCTGCAGTGTTCTCTCCATTTCCGGAGAAAAGTCGATGTGGCCCGGAGTATCTAATAATGTGATGTCTCTGTTTTCCGTAGAAAAGCGGGCCTGTTTGGAAAAAATGGTAATGCCCCGCTGCTTTTCCAGAGCAAAGGTGTCCAGAAAAGCATTTCCCTTGTCTACGCGGCCTGCCTCCCGAATAGCCCCGGTTAAATAAAGGATAGCCTCGGAAAGGGTGGTTTTGCCCGCATCCACATGGGCCAGAATCCCCACCGTTAGATTTCGCTTTCTGTTTTCATTCATATCACACGACTCTCATTCATTTCCTCATGACTATCCTTTTTATCACACAGACTTCCGCCTCAAGCCTCTTCTTTCCCCGCTAAATAACTATTATCCGCAATACTCCACCAATTCTATTCGTAGTTTCAAAACAAGAGGGCGCGAACTCTAGGGCGAACACTATATGACCCTATGCGGTAATCCCTACCCGACCGGGGCTCAGGATTTACAAATGCGGTTTCCGCCTCAACCCCTATATCAGATCTCCTCAATCTCCATGGTAATATCTGTGATGGCATCATCTTCAAAGGTGATGTCCAGCATGAACTGGTCCCCCTTAGAAGAATAGACGTCATATTCCAAATAGTCCCCGTCATTAGTATAGGGCGTAGAGAAATTATATGCCGTGATATCAAGCTGATGGAAAAGCTTTCCCAGGTCCTCTTTGTACTTCATAATTTCAGATATCTGCTTTTCCTCGGCATCATCCGCCTCAGAGTATTCATCCTCCAGGGCCTCTTCTGCGGCATCCTCATCCCCATCATTATACTTTTTGAGGAACTTTAGTCTGGCCTTCTCCAGATCCCCTTTGCTCTCTGAAATATCATCCGTAGCCCCATCATCATTTATAATACCCTTTTCCGTAGAGGTCACATCTACCGTAACAGTATATCCGCTTCCAATGGTAGCCGTCATATAATAGTATCCGTCCTCAAGCGTACCATTTAGAACATCGTGATTTTCCCCGTCGTCCACAACCTCCTCCGTGGGCTCAGGCTCCGGTTCCGGCTCAGGCTCCGACTCGGTGCTGGGTTCCGGTTCAGGCTCCGGCTCGGTGGTCGGTTCCGGTTCCGGTTCAGGCGCTGGTTCCGACGGAGCCTCATAGATTTCTCCCACGGCCTCCTCCGGGGCGCCGTCAGCAAACTCCAATTCCGCCAGGCCCTCCGGACGGGGACCCACCCAATCTGTAGATGCCGCTTCTGCACATCCCACCATAGCCACAACCTCCAAAAGTAAGCATAATAATAAAGCTGTCCTCCGAATGGACTTCTTACTTATTCTTTTCATTCCTTGAATTAATCTCATATCCCAGGCT
>JAILCB010000257.1 GCA_024680595.1 Lachnospiraceae bacterium
GGCCATGGCTGACAGGCAGTCATCCGCTTCGGAGGACATGCTCTCAGAGCTCAATCAAATGATCTCTGAGTATGGGGAAGAGACCCTGAAGCAGCTGGAAGAGTCCATGGAAATGCTGGAGAATATGGAGGTCGTGGACCCCCATATGAGTGAAGAGGATCTGGAGAAACTGAAGCGGAAGCACAGACTCTCAGAGAATAAGGCTATCGTAAAGGCGGAGATGGAGTATCTAAAGGGCCTCTTTAAGCACTATGCAGAGGCGGGTGGAAGTGCCGGCAAAATTAGCAGTGCGGCAGACGGGAGTTCTGGTATAGGATTACAGCTCAGCCCTGCTAGCGGGGCCGCCTTCTCCCCGGGGGGAAGTGTCCAGGGATCTCTTGCCGCTTTGTCAGGCGGGATGGCCTCTCCGGGACTTTCTATATCCGGTACAGGCCCATCTATTGATATTCAAGTCTGACAGGAACTGTTTACTGTGTTATAATTATGATTATTTTTCAAATTCTCTTTGTCTTTGATTTGAAAAAGGGAATTGAGCGAAGAATCATTATTATATAGGCAGGAAACGGGAAGATAATTTCAAGGAAACATCATTCTTTCGAAAGGATGGATAGTCCATTGCCCCGCGGCTTGCCGTGGGGCTTTTCATCGCAGTTCCGCCGAGATGAAATATGTCGGCTAAGGCCGACCGGCGGCTCGCGGGCGAGTAGGGCGCGATTTGCCTCTTCCCTACTCGATTATGATTTCCTGCTCCACTAGCTATAGATAATTGGTTTTTTGGGGGAATCTTATCCCAATCAATGGTTTGGTGGATGGAAATACTTAATATTTCATTTTGCTTTGGGGGACTAGTTATATGGCCGGCATTCTGTCAGGAAAGGCAGAGCAATATATTGAATTATCCCATTATCTGCCGCATACAGAGGTACTGGGGCCGGGCAAGAGAAGTGCCCTCTGGGTCCATGGCTGCTGCTTTTCCTGTGAGGGCTGTCTGGCCGCGGAAATGAATGCAAGACCTGGCCATATTATGGAGATAGGTGAGCTTATTGGGATTTTCTCGTCAATTCCCGAAACGGAAGGGATTACGGTCAGCGGAGGGGAGCCCTTTCTGCAGGCCGGGGCGGTGGCCGCATTGATTGGGGGTATCCGGGAAAAAAGAGACTATGGGGCAATCCTTTATACCGGATTCCGACTGGAGGAATTAAAGGACAGAAAGGAGAAAGAAGTAGAAGCTCTCCTTTCAGTTACGGATATTCTGATTGATGGAAGATATGAAAGGAGCAAGGACGATTCCCGTCCTTTCAGAGGCTCTTCCAATCAGAGGATTATCCTCCTTTCAGATCGGTATAAGGAAGATTATGAAGCCTATTATTACGGGACGGATAAACGGCGGATTGAGATTGGCTTTCAGCAGGGACAGGTCTATATGGCCGGGATTCCCTCCGCAAAGGGCCTGGAGCTTTGGAGAGAGTTAAAGTATAAGGCGGAATGCCGGGGTCAAGTCCCATTTAATTATTAGGCCTGGTCGGATACGGCTAATGAATTTCTGATGAAATTCGTTAGAGATGGTTTTCCGAATGCGAAAGGAAAGACATTCGGAAAGCCCGCGCCGGCCGCGGGACACGCCTCTCGCTTTGTGAGAGTCTAGTCGTACAGAAAGGTGGGTGTTATGTTGGAGGTATTTGAGTTTCATAAAAGAGACTCCATACGCCTGTATTTCCTAAAGGAGGCGGTAAAGGAGAGAAAGGTGAAGTTTGGGCTTTTCCTGGAAAGTGACGGTAAGGAGAAGGATTTCCTGACTATTCGCGGGGAGGGAAAGGAGAAGTACCGCTTTAATAATTTTGACGTTATTGAGAATCCCCTGGACAATTCTATAACCTTTAGCCCCAATGTCATTGGCTGCTTTGTTTACTTTTCCATCCAGTCCAAGGAGCCCCTCCGTGCCGAATACATTGAAAAGGGAAAGACCATTCCGTCCCGTGTATTTGAGCTCCGGGGGAAAAGCAGACTGGATTTCAAGCCTATGCAAATGAAGAAATATGATCTTTCCCTGTCAACGGAAGAGCCTTCCAGAGAGGAGATAGAGAAATCCTGGTCCACTGAGCTAAATAAGGATTATGAGGGCTTTCAGGAGGAACTGGACGACCTACAGGAAAAGTATAGGATTGACCAGGAGATTCTGGATTTGTATGCAGTAAAGGAGCTCCCGCCCATTGAGGATCTGCTGCAGAAGGCCAATGAGGCCATTGAAAGGGTGGAGTGTCAGGTGAGGTCCGTTATAGAGGCCCAAGAAAAGAGAAGGGCGGAAATTGAGAAAAGAACCAAATGAGGTGGTGCAGATGGTATCCAAATGAGTGAAGAGAAGGGCGGAAATTGAGAAAAGGACCAAATGAGGCGGTGCAGGTGGTATCCAAATGAGTGAAATGAATCAGCTGGAAAATGAAATTAAAACCCTTCAGCAGGAGCTGCAGAGGCAGAAGGAAGAGGCGGCCCGGATTAGGCAGAGGACTGCGGATGAAAACCGCAGAAGACTGGATGCCTTTGAGGCAGAAACCAGATACAATGTGAGCCGGCAGAATAGCGCCACGAGACAGGAATATGACAGATTATTAAAGGAATACCAGAAAAGCCTCAATAAAGAATTGCGGGATTCTGAGCTGCAGCTGGACCGGAACTATCAAAGACTGCTTTCCGATATTCAAAAGAATGAGGAGAAGTGGAAGGAGAAGAACCGGGAGCTGGATAGACTGATTGCAGACCTAAAGAAGAAATCGGCCACCCGGGATGAGGCGGGAAAACAGGAAGCGGAGAAGAATATGATTGAGGCAGGCTTTTCCTATAAGCTCGTGGAAAAGAAGCCCCATGAAAAGTTTTTTCCCAAGAGATTAAAGGCCTACGATACGGCTATTCAGGAGGCGAAAAGTCTCTATCAGAGCGGCTTAATGGAAGCCGCAATAGCGGTCTCCATATCGGTCAGGTCCGGCTTGAACCGGCTGGGATTTGATATTGATGAGCAATATGAGGAATGGGAAAGGAAGTATCTGATTTTTCAGAAGAAGACCCTGTTTCTATTGCAGGAATTGAATGAGGCAAGGCCCCGGTGGACAGCTATGGAGAGACAGGAGGATCAGGAGGCAGGGCAGAAATCATTTGGGGATCCGGATGTGGTCTCGCGGGAAGGGAAGGAGCAGGCCTCTGAAATATCAGGACGGGGCTTCCGGGGTCAGGAGAGCCGTAATTCCAACGTGTCCGGTCAGGGCTTTCAGAATGGAGGAGGCAGGGGAAATATTCCACTTTCTCAGGACGGGGAAGAAGGGGCTTCCGGAATGTCTGCCCGGGAAGGGACGAACATGCACACACACCCGGGCTTTTCGGATGAACGGGCTTCCAGCATGACCGATAGGGAGGGGACCCAGGCTATCATAAATCTGAATTATTGGACTAGAGGGGAATATACTGAGATTGCGGAATGGGCGGCAAAGTTTCATTCAGAAGGAATGGTCAAGGGAAAGGAGGCCCTTTATCAATATCTAAAGAAGAATGACAGTCTGAGCCTGGAGGATCTGGAGAAGAATATTGAAAAGCTGGATTCCCTTTTGAGCAGGCTAAAGGATGCCCTGACGGTGAGTCCGGACCGCTATAGAGCCTCCTGTCAGAGGGCGGATTGGGGAGAAGCCCTCATTGATTATTTGGAGAATGAGATCAATCTAGAGTGGATAGAGGAGGAGAGTCATTATCGGTTGGCGGAGCCGGATATCCTAAACCGAAGGGACTACCGAAATTATATGGTAAACCGGTACGGACAGGACTATGAGCCATGGGATATGCGGGAATGGCTGGAACTGGTATTCCGCAATTCCTCCGGAAGCGAAATCTTTATTTATATTATCCCTTATGAAAGGAATCTGCATGTGGAGAATCGAATTGTGGTCTGTATGTCCTATAGCGGGGCGGAGAATATAGACTACTCCAGGCAGATATACAGGCACATTCAGGATTGCTTACAGCTTACAGAGGATGACGGCTTCATCCAGTTCGCGGCGGGAGTGGAGGAATTAAAGGAAAACATGAACCCCTCTTTAAGGGCGGCAGGACAGTCCATTGAGGGGAAGATTAGGAGGTTATCATGAGCGGAGAAGCGGGAGGACTATTATTATTGCCATTATTGGGAGCTGCAGCAGTTCCTATTCTGGGTCTATATCTGGTCGGAGCGGGGATTGGAGCCGCAGCCGGTGCCGCATCGGATATAGCGGCTAGCAGAAAGGCAAGGAAAAGAGCCAGGAAGCGGAGGGAGGCCGAACGGCGGGAAGCTGCCAGATTACAGGAAGAGGAAAGAAGGGCGGCAGAGGAAAGACAGAGGGAGAATGAGCGTTGGGAGGCTGAACAGAGAGAGGCTGCGGCGAGACAGAGGAATCTTGAGCGGAGAGAAGCGGCCCAGAGACAGCAGGTAAGAGAGGCTGAAGCAAGAAGGGCGGAAGCGGAACGCAGGGAGGCCGCCTACAGGCAGGAACAGGCTGATAGGAGAAGGGCTGAAAGGAGAGAAACTGAAAGGATAGAGGCGGAAAGGAGAGAAGCTGAAAGGAGAGAGGAGGCGGAAAGGAAACGCCGGGAGAGAGCCCGCTTAGGCGGAATCAGTAAGGATCTTCAAGCTCTGCGTAATGAGATGGAGAATAATTTCCTGGAAGAGGATAGATTAAATGAAGCTACCGCCAATGACTTGATGAATGAGTTGAACCGGAGCCGGAATGAAATGGCCCGGCTTGTTGAGAGTGAAGATCCCGAAAGATATAGAGACTATATGGGAAGGATCAGTTCTTCCAGAAAGGAAGCAACAAAGCGAATATACGACATAGAGAATAAGTTTACACGGGAATATCAGACCCGGGTTCAGGATAATATAGAAAGGGTAAATGAAAGGATAAACACTGCTTATCAGTCCTCCCTAAATGAATTAAAAGCATTGCAGGCTAATGAGGAAGAACGCCGGCAAAAGGCCCGGTCCTTAGCAAAGCAGTATCTAGAGGAAGCGGAGGACTTGCTTTCCACCTTAAAGGATGATTATGAGGGGGAGAGATTTGTGCCCTCACAGGTAAATGAACTGGAGGCCCAGCTGAATGCCGCCAGGAGACAGTATAGTAATGAGAATTATCAGGCGGCCCTGTCCGTGGCAAAGGATGTGACCCTCTCTTCCCTGGAGGAGTGCTATAAGGCGGATGGGAAGCGGCAGGAATGGGGACAGTATTATGACTGCGCCATGGGCCTTGCAGAGGAAATCACTGCCTATATGGAAGCCCAGGCCGTGATTACGGAGGATATGAAGCGGCAGATGGAGGAGAAGACAGAGAGGGAGCTTCCGGAGGATATTATAGGAATACGCATTGCGGACTATACAGATAAAAGGATGGACGGTCAGAATGAATACGATCATTTGCTGAACAGTCTAAAGCAAATCCGGGCTTTTCTGGAAGGGGAGGATGCGGACAGGCTGTCTGTAGATCAGCTAAAGAACTATGTAGAGACCCTGAACAGCAGGATATACCCCGCCGCTACACTGGCTATTTATAAGGGTATTCTCAATATGAGCAATGCTTTCTCCAGGCAGAATATTAGCGAAGAGATCATTGACTTCTTTGAAGATCATAATTTCTCCTTTAAGGGCTATTCCTATGATAATGACGCCCATGACGGGCCCCTTCATGTGGGCCTGGAGAATGAGTCTACAGGAGAGGAGATCATTGTGACTCTGGCTCCTGAGCTTATGGAGAATGGGGATGTGCAGACAAAGGTGGAGATTGATCAGCTCATGGGCGATGAGGCTAATGAGGATAGGAAGGCCTTCTATCGGGCCAGCGTGGAGAATGTGGTTGTGGAGAATACGCCTGGGGCCAGGATTAAGCTGGAGTGCCGGAAGGAGACCAGAAACCGCCTGTCCCGGAAGACAGAATTAAGGGATAAGCTGAAGATCTGAGTAATTCACTAGGGGGCTTTTATGAGTTCTGTGCTGATGAAACCAAAGCAGAATAAAATATTCCTGATTTATGGGAATCTGGATGATATGTTTATGACCCGCAGTCTCCAGAAATGTAATTTCCGTCCTTTCCTGAACGGGTATTTGAAGAGCCTGGGATACGAGCAGATTGTTTTCTATTCCGGGGCAAAGAATGTGGGAAAGTTTGTGCTGGATGGGGAGAGCGCCATTCTCAGCATTAATAAGAATAAGGCCTACAGGCAGGAGCTGAAGGACAGGAAGGAGAGCCGGGCTGCCATGGTTTCTATGTCCGGGGCCGCCGGGACAGCCGCGTCCGCCCCCGGTGCCGCCATAACGGCAGG
>JAILCB010000258.1 GCA_024680595.1 Lachnospiraceae bacterium
CTATAATCAATACATTCAAAGACCATTTCCCCTTCTCCCGTAGACAGATTAGCGGAAAACTATCCATAGAAAGAATTGACAAATACCCTTTGTTTTGTTAGAATTTACCTAACTTAGGGGCTTGAGGAGAAGAGTAGTCCACAAAATATGAGTACAGGGCTGTCGCTGTGTTCTTATATTTTGTGGATTTTATTTTTAAATATTTACTTCCCACCAGACTGTATGCCCCCAACATTTATGCATGTCCGCTGACGAATGCGGGAAAGGAGGAATTGAATGAAGAAGCGCGTTATGATTTTTGGGGATTCCAATACTTGGGGCTGGAATCCTGCTAATGACCTGGTTTCCCCTTTGAAGAGATGGGATGACGACGTGAGGTGGCCGGGCGTTTTACAGAAGGAATTGGGCGATGAGTACGATGTCATCCAGGAAGGCCTGAACGGAAGGACCAGCGTCTGGGATGACCCCATCGAGGAATATCGCTGTGGCAAGGATCAGATCATCCCCTGCCTGGATACCCATGCCCCCCTGGATTTGGTAATCATTATGGTTGGTACCAACGACTTAAAGGTGCGTTACACAGTTTCTGCTCAGGACATTGCCAACGGAGTTGCTATCATCGTAGATAAGACTCTGCATCAGGTCGGCGCTTTCCAGGAAGCAGGACCCAAGGTACTGCTCATCTGCCCCCCTCCTTTAGGAGATGTGGATAAGGGCGTTTTCGGCGAGATGTTCCACGGAAATGTAGAAAAGTCAAAGAAGCTTCCAAAATATTTCGAAGCAGTTGCAAACACCTATGGCGTTAAGTATTTCGATGCCGGAAAGTTCGTACACAGCAGTGAAGAGGACGGACTGCATCTGCAGGCCGACCAGCATGAGATTCTTGGAAAAGAAGTGGCGAAGGTCGTTAAGGAAATGATATAAATCCATAAGGGCCTGATAGTAAGAGATAGGTCTTATGAAAAATCGCTAAATAAAAAGAGGTGCAATGAAGCCATGGCTCTTACATTAGAAGAATTACTGCAGGGAAATGCTTTGATTCCCTCTGTATCGGATACGGCTCAATTGAAGTATGCTGTGAAAGAGCAGGATTTCCCCTGTATAATGGTGAAAACCGGAGATATCAGCACAATTGCTTCCATTCTAAAACTTATTCATAATGCTGGAAAAAGAGCCATGGTGCACCTCGACTCCTTAAAGGGCATTGCCCGGGACAAGGAGGGTATTCATTACCTGAAGCGAATAGGAACAGATTCCCTCATCACCATGAAACCCCAAACTATCCGTATAATAAAGGACAGTGGTATATTTTCCTTACTTGGTACCTTTCTAGTAGATTCCGCCTCTGTCAAGTCTGCGATACAGAATGTTCACACCAATAAACCTGATGCCCTCATCCTTATGCCCATGACTATACCGGAGGAAACTTACAGGTACGTTCTGAACCATGTCGATATTCCACTCATAGCAGGTGGTTTGGGTTTATCGGTGGAAATAATTACTCGCGCCCTCTCTCAGGGACTGGCCGCCTGTGCGGTGACAGACCCTGAGGTTCTAAAGAGGACACAGCAAATTTTACAGAGATCCGGCCAGCAGCTATAATATTCAAATTATTACTATTTTTCATTCGTAATTATAGATTCACAAGTCCAGATTTCTCGCACTGCTCCATCAATTGTTTTTTCCCCGCCGTATTTTATTTCAATTTTTGTATTCAGCGGAAGAGTTTCATCCAATGGTTTTTCACCAATATTAGGTATATGGATGTTATTTCGAACTATAAATATAGATTTTTTACTGCCGATGAATTCCACCTTAATACTCGTCTTCTTTTTATTATAACCAATTACAATTGCATGCTGCCCGGCCACTTCTTCTTTCTCGTTTTGGTCGCGTTCAATTAAAACCTTTTCATCAAGCTCAGAGCTATAAGCAAAAAATGGCTCCGCAATGGCTGATTCTATTTTTCTCCATTCCTGGTCTTGACCTTTCTTCACATCCCAATTTTTTTGGAACCATCTATGAGGGGCTGTTTCATTGTCGTTTGCCTTCGCATTCTCGATAAAGGGATAGGAAACTACTTCTCCTTTTACTATATTAAAGTCCAAAACGGATAATAAACTTTTTATCGGCTCATTCTTTATGTTGCCCAAGCTCTTAGGAAAAGATACTGAATTTGCGACACTATTTTCACTAACAATGACTCCCTTTTCAGTATCCAGAGTCCTGCAAATATTCTTGTTAATTACTATCTTTATACTTCCTAGTCCAATCGGTTTCCCATGTCCTAATTTGTGACAAAGATTACTGTCTTGATAGTTTTGACCCAAAGTGAGAATCCAAATCAGTTCCTCAAGCTGCTCATCTGTAATCTTGTCATAATAAATATCAAAATCGAATTGGGTCCCTATATCCATAAGCTCCATCGTTGCATTCCGCTCAGTTTTACCCTTCTTTTCATCTCCTGGTAAAACCTTTACTTTCCAGGAATCCTTTTTATTGTAATGCCAATAATACTTTCTTCCTAATAGACTTGTCCCGTTACTATCATAATCCCACGTGTTCTTGCCATTTTCATTATGAGTATAAAAGGGTATATAAGATATTTTAGGAGAAGCAAGTTCCCTCAGGATCGGAGAAGGATCAATTTGGTTTCCCTCAATCTTTTTTGCATCAGATACTCTTATATGGCTTCCTGCAGCTTCTTTTGACCCCACCATCCCAAAAAGAGAACAAGCCTTACACAAATGCTTTCTATCGACACAAGGCATCTTCTTATCCATTAATATATCAAGACTCTTATCATAGAGAATTCTTCCTATTGCCGCCAAAGACATTTTCTTAGTTGTAGAATTATACCAGACAGGAACAATTCCCCTTCTAAGTGCTACCAAAAATCCATTATACCATTGCCCAGTCCTTGAACCGGAAAGATTCTGATTAATAGATTCATTGTTATAAAGCTGATAGATTTGTTTCAAAGCCGATACTTTTGTATCACTAACAG
>JAILCB010000263.1 GCA_024680595.1 Lachnospiraceae bacterium
TAATAGAATACTCTATGCATATTTTATTCGACATTATTGCACAGTGTTACCTGGCAAACTATAAAAATCACATTAAGATGGCGGCTGAAGATGCCCCGAATCCGGCGTCAGGTTCCGTTGACGAGACTTGAAGGAAAAGGGCTCCATAGTTGACGCGAAAAATACTTTTGAAGTATGATCTATATTTATTGGGCAGGGAATGGGAATTATATTATAGAGCAAGGAGATGATTTAATGGATGGTGATAATGCATTACCAAAGCAGATTCAAATAAGGGGTGCCAGGGTACATAATCTAAAGAATGTAGATGTGGATGTGCCCTTAAATAAGATTGTAGCTATTGCCGGGGTCTCAGGCTCCGGCAAATCTTCGCTTGCCCTGGGTGTGCTTTATGCGGAGGGATCCAGAAGATATCTGGATGCCTTGTCCACTTATACCAGGCGGAGGATGACCCAGGCGGCCAAGGCGGATGTGGATGAGGTCCTTTATGTTCCGGCATCCCTGGCCCTTCATCAAAGACCGGGAGCAGGTGGCATTCGATCCACCTTCGGCACAGGTACAGAACTTTTGAATTGTGTGAGACTCATGTATTCTAGACTGGCTAATCACCGTTGTCCCAACGGACATTATCTAAAGCCCTCCCTGGCGGTTGCTGCAGGTCAAGATTTAGTTTGTCCGGAATGCGGGGTTCACTTCTATGCTCCATCTGCGGAGGAGCTGGCCTTTAATAGTCAGGGAGCCTGCAAATGCTGCGGCGGGACCGGGATGGTAAGGACTGTGGATCGGTCTACCCTGATTCCAGATGAAAATTTGACTATTGATGACGGGGCAGTCGCTCCCTGGAACAGTCTTATGTGGTCTCTCATGACAGATGTCTGCAGGGCCATGGGAGTTCGGACGGATGTACCCTTCAAGGACTTGACGGACAAGGAGAAGGAGATCGTTTACGACGGACCTATGGTGAAGAAGCATATTTTCTATAGGCCAAAGAGCAAGGAGAGCGTAAGTGCCGGGGAAATGGATTTCACTTATTATAGTGCTACTGCCACGGTTCTGAATGCCCTAAGTAAGGTGAAGGATGAGAAGGGTATGAAGCGGGTGGAGAAATTCCTAAAGGAAGAAGTCTGTCTGGAGTGTGGAGGCTCCAGACTTTCTGAAGGAGCCAGGGCACCCAGGCTCATGGGCATATCTCTTGATGAAGCCTGCAGGATGACCTTAAAGGATCTGGTGGAATGGGTTAAGAAGCTTCCTTCCTCCCTGCCAGAGGAAATGAGACCCATGGCTGAAAGCATATGTGAGTCCTTTCATACCGTGGCAAAACGGCTAATTGATCTGGGGCTTTCCTATCTCTCCCTGGATAGGGCATCCACAACCCTGTCAACAGGGGAGAGGCAGAGGATGCAGTTAGCAAGGGCTGTGCGTAATAGGACGACAGGGGTCCTTTATGTTTTGGATGAACCTTCTATTGGTTTGCATCCTTCCAATATTATAGGCCTGAACGGAGTCATGCATGACTTGGTTTCAGATGGAAATTCCGTCTTATTAGTGGATCATGATACCCAAATCCTGAAAGAAGCCGATTGGCTCATTGAGATGGGACCGGAAGCAGGAGCCTCCGGAGGAAGGGTCATTGCAGAAGGAAGCATAAAGGATATTGAAAACAATGAGATTTCAAGGATAGGACCCTTCCTTTCTGGTAAAGTAAAAACAATAATGAGGAATGCGATTCCGAATGAGGACTTGTTCTCAGAAGGAAGGATTCGCATGAAAACATCGAGCATTCATACGGTGAAAGCCCTGGATGTGACTATACCCAGGGGACGGCTCACGGTGGTGACCGGAGTATCCGGGTCCGGAAAGACCACCATGATTCTGGAAAGCCTTGTGACGGGTCTGGACGCACTGACTAACAGCAGAAAGCTGCCGGACCACGTAAAGGAGATTCAAGCCACAGGAATAGAACACATTAAGCTAATTGATGCCACTCCCATAGGCATTAATATCCGTTCCACGGTTGCTACCTATGCCAATGTACATGATGAGCTCAGAAAGATCTATGCGCGTACTGCAGACGCCAAGGAGAAAGGTTTCAAGGCGAGTGCATTCTCCTATAATACCGGGGATCTGCGATGTCCTGTATGTGACGGAACAGGAAGCATTAGCTTAGA
>JAILCB010000264.1 GCA_024680595.1 Lachnospiraceae bacterium
TAATAGAATACTCTATGCATATTTTATTCGACATTATTGCACAGTGTTACCTGGCAAACTATAAAAATCACATTAAGATGGCGGCTGAAGATGCCCCGAATCCGGCGTCAGGTTCCGTTGACGAGACTTGAAGGAAAAGGGATTCATAGTTGACGCGAAAAATACTTTTGAAGTATGATCTATATTTATTGAGCAGGGAATGGGAATTATATTATGGATTAAGGAGATGATTTAATGGATGGTGAGAATGAATTACCAAAGCAGATTCAAATAAGAGGCGCCAGGGTGCATAATCTAAAGAATGTAGATGTGGATGTACCCTTAAATAAGATTGTAGCTATTGCCGGAGTCTCAGGCTCCGGCAAATCTTCGCTTGCTCTGGGTGTGCTTTATGCGGAAGGGTCCAGAAGATATTTGGATGCCCTGTCTACTTATACCAGGCGGCGGATGACCCAGGCGGCCAAGGCAGATGTGGATGAGGTGCTTTATGTTCCGGCATCCCTGGCCCTCCATCAAAGGCCCGGGACAGGCGGTATTCGTTCCACTTTTGGCACAGGGACAGAGCTTTTGAATAGTGTGAGACTCATGTATTCTAGACTGGCTAATCACCGTTGTCCCAACGGACATTATCTGAAGCCGTCTTTGGGGGTTGCTGCCGGTCAGGATTTAGTTTGTCCGGAATGCGGAGAGCATTTCTATGCTCCATCTGCGGAGGAGCTGGCCTTTAATAGTCAGGGAGCCTGCAAATGCTGCGGTGGTACCGGGATGGTAAGGACAGTGGACCGGACCACCTTGATACCGGATGAGAATCTGACTATTGATGACGGGGCAGTTGCTCCTTGGAATAGTCTCATGTGGTCGCTTATGACAGATGTTTGCAGAGCAATGGGAGTGCGGACGGACGTACCCTTCAAGGACTTGACCAAGGAGGAGAAGGAAATAGTATATGACGGCCCTATGGTGAAGAAGCATATTTTCTACCGGCCAAAGAGCAAGGAGAGCGTAAGTGCCGGGGAAATGGATTTCACTTATTATAGTGCTACTGCCACGGTTCTGAATGCCCTAAGTAAGGTGAAGGATGAGAAGGGTATGAAGCGGGTAGACAAATTCCTAAAGGAGGAAGTATGCCCTGAGTGCGGAGACTGCAGATTATCTGAGGCAGCCAGGGCACCTAAGCTTCTCGGCATTTCCCTGGATGAGGCCTGCAGGATGACCTTAAAGGATCTGGTGGAATGGGTTAAGGAGATTCCTTTCTCCCTGCCGGAGGAAATGAGGCCAATGGCTGATAGCATATGTGAGTCCTTTCATACCGTGGCAAAACGGTTAATCGATCTGGGGCTGTCCTATCTCTCGCTGGATAGAGCGTCAACAACTCTGTCAACAGGGGAGAGGCAGAGGATGCAGTTAGCAAGGGCTGTGCGTAATAGAACGACAGGGGTCCTTTATGTTTTAGATGAACCTTCTATAGGCCTGCATCCTTCCAATATTATAGGCCTGAACGGAGTCATGCATGACTTGGTTTCAGATGGAAATTCCGTCCTATTAGTGGATCATGATACACAGATTCTGAAAGAAGCGGATTGGCTCATTGAGATGGGACCTGAAGCAGGCGCCTCCGGAGGTAGGGTTATTGCAGAAGGAAGTATAGAGGAGATTGAGAACAATGAGATCTCAAGAATAGGACCTTTCCTTTCTGGTAGGGCAAAAACAATAATTAGGAATGCGATTCCGAATGTGGACCTGTTCTCAGAAGGAAGGATTCGCATGAAGACATCTGGCATTCATACAGTGAAAGCACTGGATGTGGTCATACCCAAAGGAAGGCTCACGGTGGTGACCGGAGTGTCAGGTTCCGGAAAGACCACTATGATTCTGGAAAGTCTTGTGCCGGGGCTGGACGCACTGACTAACGGCAGAAAGCTGCCGGACCACGTAAAGGAGATTGAGGCAACTGGGATAGAGCATATTAAGCTAATTGATGCCACACCCATAGGCATTAATATCCGTTCCACGGTTGCAACCTATGCCAATGTACATGATGAGCTGAGAAAAATCTATGCGCGTACTCCTAACGCCAAGGAGAAAGGACTCAAGGCAGGTGCTTTCTCATACAATACCGGGGATCTGAGATGTCCTGTGTGCGATGGAACAGGAAGCATTAGTCTGGACGTACAGTTTCTGCCTGATGTGGATATCACTTGTCCTGAATGCAGGGGATCCCGATATGCAAAGGCTGCTTATAGAATAAAGCATAAGAATAAGGCCAGAGAAGAAAGATCCTTACCTGAGCTCATGGATATGGATGTGAATACGGCCATGGACTTTTGCAAGGATATGAAGAATGTCTATCCCAAGTTGCAGGTCTTGCAGAGCCTGGGCCTTGGATATCTGACGCTGGGAGAGGAGACCCCCAGCCTGTCCGGCGGGGAGGCCCAGAGACTGAAGCTTGCCAGTGAGATGGGGAGAGTCCAGACGGATTCTGTCTTTGTCTTTGATGAACCGACCATAGGATTGCATCCCCTGGATGTACGGACCTTGCTGCTGGTATTTCAGACTTTAATTGATAATGGGGCAACGGTCATAGTCATTGAGCATGACCTGGACGTCATTCGCAATGCGGATTATATCATTGATATGGGACCAGGAGGCGGAGATGAGGGCGGTAGAATCGTGGCCTGCGGAACGCCGGATGAAATAAAGGGGAATAAGGAAAGCACAACGGGGAGGTTTATCTAAGGGGATAAAAGATCTTTTCTTGTCCCGTGCAAATTCCTTTAAGAAATCAAGGTGCACCATGGCTCTTTTTCTGGCATTATGAATATATTTATGAAAGGATCCAATTATACTGATATTTTTGGTTTTCAGCATTGTATAGGGGAAATCCAGTTTTTTCACAGTAAACTACAGTTAGTCCTTGTCTGCTGCAGAGGGAATCAAATGATTTCCTGGGAGCAAGTATTCTAATGTAAGAGCCATGGCTTGATTGCACCTTAGCTGGTTTAGATATTGTCCTATAAAGAATTTCCCTGGATATTCAGATATCAGGGCCTTATAGTTATCAAATCATTTCCTTGACGATCTTTGCCACTTCTTTTCCAAGGATCTCATGCTGGTCGGCCTGCAGATGCAGTCCGTCCTCTTCACTGCTGTGTACGAACTTTCCCGCATCGAAATACTTCACGCCATAGGTGTCTGCAACTGCTTCGAAATATTTGGGAAGCTTCTTTGACTTTTCTACATTTCCATGGAACATCTCACCGAAAACGCCCTTATCCACATCTCCCAAAGGAGGGGGGCAGATGAGCAGTACCTTGGGCCCTGCTTCCTGGAAAGCGCCGACCTGGTGCAGAGTCTTATCTACGATGATGGCAACTCCGTTGGCAAGGTCCTGAGCAGAAACCGTGTAACGCACCTTTAAGTCGTTGGTGCCGACCATAATGATTACCAAATCCAAGGGGGCATGGGTATCCAGGCAGGGGATAATATGATCCTTGCCGCAGCGATACTCTTCTATAGGGTCATCCCAGACGCTGGTTCTTCCGTTCAGGCCTTCCTGGATGACATCGTACTCATCGCCCAATTCCTTTTGCAACACACCCGGCCATCTCACGTCGTCATCCCATCTCTTTAAGGGGGATACCAGGTCGTTTGCGGGATTCCAGCCCCAAGTATTGGAATCACCAAAAATCATAACGCGCTTCTTCATTCTATTTCTCCTTTCCCGCATTCGTCAGCGGACATGCATAAATGTAGGGCCCATAGTCTGGGGAGGAGAAAAATCTTTAAAACCTAAAATCCAAACAATAGTCACTCAATGAAACACTCGGGCAATG
>JAILCB010000292.1 GCA_024680595.1 Lachnospiraceae bacterium
CCGGAAAGCGGATACTGCTGGCGGAAGATCTGGAAATCAATGCTGAAATCATGACAGAGCTGCTCCGGATGCGGGGCATGGAGGTTGAGGTTGCCCAAAACGGCAGGATTGCGGTAGATTTGGTAGAAAATAATGACCCCGGCCATTTCGATTTGATTCTAATGGATATGCGTATGCCGGTCCTGGATGGTTTAGGCGCCACCAAGGAAATCCGGAAGTCCTCCCATCCTGACGGCAAGGATATTCCCATTGTCGCTTTGACCGCGAATGCTTTTGACGAGGATGTTCAAAGAGCAATTCAGGCGGGTATGAATGCCTTCCTTTCAAAACCGGTAGAACCGGACAAGCTCTATGAAACCATTAGCAGAATGATACAAGAGCGAAAAAAATAATTTTCTATATCTGAAATGAACTGAAAGGAGGGAGACTTTTTCATAGGTCTCCCTCCTTTCACTATCCGCTCAACACATGTTAACTCAAACTAAAGGATCAGGCTTATTCCACCAATTTCCCTCCATCCATTGTAAGTACTTCATCGGCATAATTTGCCGCCTCATTTTCATGGGTCACAAGGAGAATTGCCGCGCCCTCATCCGCCGCTTTCCGAAAGAGTTCCAGTACTGCCAGGGTATTTTCATTATCCAGTCCTGCAGTGGGTTCGTCCGCAAGGATTACCCCGGGCCTCATCAGCATACTGCGGGCAATGGCCATACGGCGCAGCTCCCCTCCCGACAATTCATTAGGCCTGGCATTTTCCAGAGAGGATATCCCCACCTTTTCCAAGAGCTCTTTCGCTCTTTCCTCAGGGGCCTGCTCTTTATTATAGAGAATGAAAGGAAGGAGCACATTCTCCAGCACCGTTAGTGAAAGGAGGGCTGTATGTCCCTGGGGAATGAGCCCGATTTTCTCATTTCTGATCCGGGAAAGTGCCTTCTCATCCAGGGAATAGAGGTCTATATCATCCAAAAACACCTTCCCCTCCGTGGGTGTCAGCATTCCCGAAATCATATTGAGCAGGGTGCTTTTGCCGCTTCCCGACCTGCCCGTTATTTCTATCATTTGCCCTGCTTTCAGTTCCAGATCAATAGGATAAACTGCCGTGAAAAAATTGCTGCTCTTCCCTGCCCTGGGGAAATCCTTCTTTAATCCCTCTGCTTTTATAAGCATTCTATTCTCCCTCCTTTAATACCAGGCTTGCATCCATTCTGCTGAGTTTGCCAATCACAATCCTGGAGGAAATGGCTGCTGTCAATATAACCGCCAGGAGGGCCACAAGGGCAAGCAGAAGCATTGTTGCTATGGATGGAAGCACGAATCCCACACCCAGACCCTGTCCTATGAGATTCTTGAAACTGCTTAATATGACAACTGAAAGGACAATTCCCGCAATTCCTCCCAGGAGATTCACACTGAAGGCCTCCCCGGTCACAATTCCGGACAGAATCCCTTTCCCCGCCCCCATTGCTGTCAGGGAGGCAAATTCCCGTTTCCTTTCATTCATCATCAAGGTGAAAATGAGAATGGTCATAAGCATTCCTATAATCCAGAATATAACCGTGAAAACAGATACCGAACCGGCTATATGCCTCAGGCTGTCTCCAATACCCGAAACCATATTCTTGGAGGTGACAACGCTGACCCCGCTGACCTGATTTTGAATAGCCTCAGCAACGGCAGTGATATCCGCCCCCGGTGCCACCTTTATCATCACATCGGAAATCACATTATCCGGATCATACTCCGAGTAAATATTTAAGCCCTTGGCGAAGGAAGCCTCTATCAGCTCCTTCACCGTATCAAAGTTCATATAAACACAGTTATCCAGGGTGGAACCGGTAGGGGCGAACTGGCCAATAATCCGGCACTCCTTATCATAGAAGCGGATAATCCTATCCTCATATACTGTCACATTGCTGCCCACGATTACATCCATGAGCCCCATTTCTCCGTCTGTAGCCGTATCAGCAATCCAGGGCTGAATGGAGAAATCACTTGCAGGATCAAAGGCAATCATCTGCAATCGGGCACTACAGCAGCCGGCCTTTGCCGATGCCATGAAAAGCTGGGGCGAGACCTTCTCTACCCCCTCCACCCGGGCAATTTCATCCAGCTTTCCCCTATCCATGTAGAAGTAGCCGGGTTCCGCCTGCAAAAGCACGGTCTGGGCATCAAACTCATTCTTGGCATCACTCGGTGTCACCATGATATCCGCTCCCAGGCGGGATTCTACGGTCTCCAGCCCATTACGCACCCCTCCGATAACCATGGTGCCGCCAAAGATTGCTACCGTCATCAGCATAGCAAATATCAATAAAGCCGCGGTTCTTCCGGCATATCCTTTCAAATTCCTGAAAGGAAGATTCCTCAAAGAAAGCATAATCAAAACCTCCCAATTAACCCTATCCTCAAAGTAACGGTAATAATCTAATCCAACTATCCTTTATCCAATCCGTCCTTTCGTCCTAAATCTAATCCATGCATCCTATTCTAATTAATCCATCCTTTCAATACAGAATCAGACCTTACAATTAGACTGTCAGCAGCATTTGGCTGTCCAGTCTATCCGTAACCTTTCTAAGGGCGGAGCGGGCAAATAGGACTCCCACAATCACATTCAAGAGAATAGAGATTAAGGCAATCAATAGGCCGCTGGCTAGAGATGGCATATAGCCTGACAGAAGAGCCCCGCCGAATATGGCATAGAACAGAAAAGCAAGGACAACCCCCGCCACCGCTCCTATGAGATGAACAAGGCCGGCCTCTGAAAGCAAAACCTTTCGGACAATGGCCCGGGAGGCTCCCAGGGAATGCCAGACATAGATCTCCCTCTTCCTCTCCTTCATCAGCATAGACTGGCTAATGCCCAGAGCCAGCAGTAATACCAGCCAGGCCAGGGCTGCAATCATCACCATGGTTCTTGCTGTCCCCTGAATACTGGTGGCAGCCCTAGTCAAAGTCTCCTCACTCCGGACCGCAATCACCTTCCTTACATAAATATTAATCCAATCCGTAACGCTATTCACAGTTGACCTGTCATTCAGGCGGACTAGGGCAACAGAGTAGATAGAATAGGGGTCAATGGAAGCATACTTGTCCACCCCCGCCTCTATGGAGGCCTGTATAATATCCTGTAGGGTATCCATGGAAACAAATACAGAATAATCCAGTACTGACCCCGTTTCCTCCAAATGGGCCCCTATAGGCCACTCCCTTTGAAATAGGGTTACAGATTGATTGTCTCCTTGAGCCACCCTGCTGCCGGAAATCAGACTTCCTCTGGCCGGCACAGTATCCGCCCCCTCTTCTATCCAGGGGGAAATGGCAAAATCCGTATCCGGTTCATAGCCAATAATCCAAATAGTATTGCCGTCCGGAAGTGTATCCGAAATATAAATCTGATGACTCACCGCCTCAATGCCCTCGCAGAAGTTCATTTTGTCCAGCATAGACCGGTTCTTGTATACCGGCACCGGGGTTCCCTGCATAATGAGCTTGCCGGTATCAATCTTACTGGAGGCCGCCGAGGGATAAACCAGCAAATCCGCCCCCAGCCTTGCCTCCGAAAGCTTCAATTCCTGATGCATGCCCTGCATCATCATCATTCCGCTAAAGGCACAGAAGGCCTGGGCAAGTGTCAGAATAATGAGAATCAGGGTTCGCACCGGATGCGTCCTCATATTCTTTATAGGTATATTCTTTAAGGAAATCATCCTTTCACCTTTCATTTCCAAGTAAAGCAGCCATCCGCAAGCTGTCTGCCTCCCTGCTCATGAAGGCAGTCCATTTCATGCCCTGGTTCAGGCAGGGTACCTGACCTGCTGAACAATCCGGATCCTGCTTTCATTCACGACACCTCAGCCCTATTTCTCTATGTCCCCCTTTAGGTCAATCCATACAGCAGGCCGAATTCCATATATCACATCCACATAGGCCCCGGCCACATAGGGACTGCCGCCTGCCTCCACAAATTGGGCCGTATACTCATAGGACCCGGGACTGCGAAGCCACCATTCCGCATAGCCGCCCTCATCTGTGTGGATGCCCTTAGCAACAGCATATTCCGTGGCACTAGCTTTGCCCACATACTCCTGATCCATCTCATTTCCTATATATACACTGCTTTCTTTTTCCGAAAGCAGGAATACATGGTCCTGAGTGCTATTGCCTCCCTTTGTATTGACCAGCGACTGATTTAAATTCTGGTTACTCTTGAGCTTCACAAATCCTTTCTCCCTGTCCGAAAAAGCGGAAGAATAAAAGTCTTTATTAAGCCAATGGCGAATTTGACTATCCTCCCATGTGACAGGCTGAAAGGCCGCGTCATTATAGACCCCGCAGTCCAGACAGGTCAGACTGAGTAAAAGCATATCGTTTTCAATTCGCTCCAAAACAATCCACTCGATGGCTTCCTTTCCGTTTTGAGGATCATCATCCTGTTCATAGCTGCCCAGAGTCACTATATCCCCCTTATGGGCAGTCTGAAAGGGCAGAACGGGATCCTTTTGCAAAAGCCCGGCTACAATTTCCTCTGAATCTTTATAAGCCCCCAAGTCCAGAAAAGCCTCATAGGCCCCCTCCGAGTCCCCCGCCTGTAATAATCCTTCCGCTTTCCTATAGGATGCATCCTTACGGAACAGAGAAACCACAAGCACGGCACCTATTAGCAGAATCACAAGAAGCCCAAGGAGGATAATTAGCTTCTTTCTACCTTTCATTTTCATTTCCCCCTTGTTCCTTTCATCTGCTTTCATTCCTAATTCTAATTGCACTAATAATTCCCCAGATAGAAAGCAGGGCCGTGACGACTGTCATAATCCTGACAAAGGGCTGCATGGCCGTGAAGCATCGCATGGTCTGCATCATACACATGGGCATGAGGCTGCCCGGCAGCAGAAAGGTCACGATAGAGCCTGCCAGTGTAACTGCATTCAATGCCGCCTTTAATAATTTCTTATTCAGGAAAGCAGAAAGCAGGGCCAGGGCAGCCATCATCCCGCCGCAGACAGCAACGGCATTCTGGGCCTCATGACACTTCATCCAGGTCCCATCGTCCTTCATACCACAGGCAGAGAAAACAGTTAAAACCCCAATGACAAGTAATAACCATACAAGGGCAGGAATTAAGGAAGGTAATATTTTCTTCATAAGTATTCTCCCCATTCTCTGATAAAAGGTTTCAATCTCTCAGAGACTCAACGCTGTTACCTTTTGCTAACTTCAGGGCATAGTATAAGGGAGAAAACTAACCTATCCTTAAACTAAATCTAAACTTTTTCTAAACTGGGGCATTTTCTGTGAATTTATATCCTGCCCCCCATACCGTCAGGATATATTCTGGTTTCTGGGGATCCCGCTCGATTTTCTCCCGGATACGGCCAATATGGACCATGACCGTAGCCGTGTCCCCATTGGCATCCAGACCCCATATCCGCTCAAAAAGGATATCCTTCTTGAACACAATTCCCGGATTCGAGGCCAGGAAAAGAAGCAGCTCATATTCCCGGTTCTTCAGGTTCACCTCCCGGCCCCGGACCATAACCCTGCGGTATGGTTTTGAAATCACCAGTTCTCCGCAGACTATCTCCGTCTCCTCTTCTCTCGAAGGGCCGCTGTCCTGAAGCAGCCTCTCATGAATCCTAATATGGGCCCGGACTCTGGCAACCATCTCCGTAGGATTGAAGGGCTTGACTATATAATCATCCGCCCCCAGACCTAAGCCCCGCACCTTATCCACATCCTCGGTCCTGGCAGTAATTAGGATAATGGGAAGATTCTGTTTCTGCCTCACCTGCCGGCAGATTTCAAAGCCGCTCATTTCAGGCAGCATGACATCCAGTAAAAGCAGATCATATTCTCCGCTTTCCGCTTCCTGCAGCCCCTCCCTGCCATTGCCG
>JAILCB010000293.1 GCA_024680595.1 Lachnospiraceae bacterium
CCGGAGGATCTGGATGTGATTGAACTGTAGGAAATGATGGTTCTGGGAGTATGAGTTATAAAGAGATTTTCCCGGTGGAAGCTTATTTCGTTTCCTTGTGGCGGAGAGGAACTAGTGGTTTTATTTTTGAAAGACGCGTAATATGGCTTTTTTTGGAATATGGTTTTCACATTTTTGAAAGCTTTGCGGGTCGGTGTGAGGAGGGTTAATTTGAAGTTGAGTTTTGATTTGTATTTCCAAGGGAATAATGATAGAATCTTTATCTACAGCCTTGACTTTCCGAATGCGCCAGGGAAGCGCATTGGGAAATCCCGCGGTTTGCGCGGGACAAGGTCGAATCCCCTGCCTTGTGGGGGATTTGTCGGGTATGGGATGATTAATGTGGGGGCGTTTGCATATATTTCCATATTCTTGAGGAAATTTGGATTTTTACCGATAAACATAATGAGATTTTGGATGATTTAGGAGGCAGTATGTCGGATCTATTCTATAACAGCACTAGGAGTGAGGGCGTGAAGGTTTCCGCCTCTGAGGCGATTTTGAAGGGACTTTGTGATGATGGCGGGCTTTTCGTGCCGGAGAGGGTACCGGCCCTTCCCAAAACCCCGTCTGAGCTTTCGCAGATGGATTACCGGGGCGTGGCTTACGAGATTATGAAGGAGTTCCTGACGGATTTCACGGAGCAGGAGTTGAAGGCCTGTATTAATGCGGCCTATGACGACAAGTTTGATACTCCGGAGATTGCGCCTTTGAAAGAGGCCGGAGGAGCCTATTATTTGGAGCTTTTCCATGGCAGGACCGTAGCCTTTAAGGATATGGCGCTCTCCATTCTGCCTCACCTCATGACTACTGCGGCCAGGAAGAATCAGATTAGGGAGGAGATTGTCATTCTGACCGCTACCAGCGGGGATACAGGCAAGGCTGCTCTATCGGGCTTCGCGGATGTTCCCGGCACCAGGATTATCGTATTCTTCCCTAAGGACGGGGTGAGCCCTATTCAAAGGCAGCAGATGGTGACTCAGACTGGTGACAATACCTTTGTAGTTGCCGTGAACGGGAATTTTGATGACTGCCAGACCGGTGTGAAGAAGATGTTTGGGGATAAGGCTTTATCTCTGGAGCTTTTGGACAAGGGCTTCCGTTTCTCCAGTGCCAATTCCATTAATATTGGGCGTCTGGTGCCTCAGATTGTCTACTATGTATACGCATATACCAGGCTTTTGAAGGATGGGAAAATTGCCGACGGGGATGAGATTCATGTGGTAGTACCCACCGGAAACTTTGGAAATATTCTGGCCGCCTATTATGCGAAGAGGATGGGGCTTCCTATTTCCAAACTCATTTGTGCATCCAATGAGAATAAAGTGCTTTATGACTTCTTCCAGACCGGGGTCTATGATAGGAACAGGGAATTCATCCTGACATCTTCCCCTTCCATGGACATTCTGATTTCCAGTAATCTGGAGAGGATGATTTACCATATTGCGGGTAATGATCCCCTGCGGACCGGGGAATTGATGAAGGAGCTGAGGGAGACCGGACATTATACTATTACGGATGAAATGCGGGAGAGGCTGCAGGACTTCCGGGGCTTCTATACTTCGGAGCAGGGCACCCGGGAAAAGATTAAGCAGCTGTTCTCGGATACCGGCTATATTATTGACACCCATACGGCAGTTGCGGGTCATGCCTGCGACAGCTTCCTGTCAGATAATGAGCAGCCCCTTACTACAGTAATTGCATCTACTGCCAGTCCCTTCAAGTTTCCCAGGAGCGTAATGGGGGCCATTGATGAGAAATATGAGTCTTTAGAGGACTTTGCCCTCATTGATGAGCTGTCCCGGCTATCCGGACTGCCTGTGCCGGCACCTATCGAGGAGATTAGGAAGGCCCCTGTCCGTCATAGGACGGTTTGCGAGATAGAGGGAATGCCCAAGGTGGTAAGGGAGTTTCTGCATTAAATTTGGAAAGCGAAGCTTTATGGGATGAATGCCAGGGCTTAACTGGAAATCTGAATTTACCTGATTTTCAGAACTGGGATTTGCCGACAGGCGTAGACTGGGACGTATCCGTTTCCGGGAGTGCCTGGAAGCGGCAAATAGAAAGAATCTGGATTTTGGGGTGTTTGCTAGCGTAGACTGAAATCTGGATTATGGGTGTTTGCAAGCATAGACTAGAACGAATCTGGTTCTGGTGCTGTTTGCAGGCGGAGACTGGAACGAATCCGTTTCCGGGAGCGCCTGTAAGCGGAGTTTGAGCTATATGTCTTGGTATTTATTATAATAATTATGTAACTGTTGAGGTGTTTGGTATGAAAGAGATAATGCGTCATTATAGTCAATTAATTGCCCTTCTCCTTGCGGTAATTGTGATTTTTTCAGGAACCGGCTTTCCTGTCCACGCTGAGGAATTGGCTGTCCTCGCTGAGAATGTGCAGGTATCTCATATTAAAGAAGGGCAGGATGGGGACCTATGGAAAAATAAGGAGGACGACTATCCGGGCGGATTGGATTTAGAGGCTTTAGGAGCTGAAATCGAAAGCAGCCTTCCATATGTAATTATTAATGAAAGCAATTTTCCGGATGAGGCTCTCCGAAATTACCTTTCTGAAAATTTCGGGGAAGATTTAGAGGGAGTAGGCAGGGTCATTTATCTAATTAAAGATGGAAGTCCTGTGCTTTTGACTTTGGACTGCACTGACCTTGGAGTCACTTCCCTCAAGGGAATTGAACTATTGAAAACCCTGGTCTCCCTGACCTGTAGCGAGAATGGGATTTCGGACTTTAGCAATTTAAATAATGAGAATTTGAGATATTTGAATTGCGCCGGGAATTCCCTGACTTCCCTGGATGTATCCAGGCTTCCGGCTTTGCAATACCTGCTTTGCCAGAATAATTCCCTGACAGAGCTGGATCTTTCCCATAATCCTGCACTTGTCAGGGTGAATTGCTCTAATAATAAGCTGTCGACTCTGGATTTGACGGCTAATACCTCATTGGATCAGCTGAATGCCTCTGGAAACCAGCTGACCTCCATAGATTTGTCGGCCTGCAAGGCCCTGACTCAGCTGAATATTTCAAAGAATCAGCTGAAGAGTGTGGATTTGAGTGCCTGTACGGGTCTTCTGAAGCTGAATGCCTCTGTGAATCAGTTCATGAGCCTGGATTTGACAGCCCTTACAGAGCTTTCCGAGTTGGATGTTCATTCAAATCAGCTGACTGCATTGGATATCTCCAAATGCAAAAAGCTCTCTGTATTTGTTTGTACCTTTAATGCTATATCACTCTTGGATTTCCGTGGTAATACCACTTTGAATCCTTTCAGCCTGACTTCGCTTAATGTCGCTTTCCAGACGGGGGAACTGGCAATTGTATGTGACCAAGGGTCCGAGATGGAGCGGTATTGCCAGATTTATCTGATTCCCTATGTCTATAGTATTCTAGATGCCAGGCCTACGGTATCCACCACCAAGGCTTACCAGGTGGTTGCGTTAAAGGAAAAGGCTGATCTTTCCCTGATTTTTAGTTCGCTTACCGGGGGAAAAGAGATTAAGAAGTATACGGTATCGCCCAAGGGCTATGCCAGCATCAATAAGAAAGGCATTTTCAAGGGTAAGAAGGTGGGGCAGGTGCTTGTCACAGCCTATACGGGCAGTGGCAGTTCCGCAACGGCAGTTGCCACCTATCCTGTGGAAATCGTGAAGCCGGCTTTCTCCAAGAAAAAGGTGGAATGTGTATCTATTAATGAGGTGGTTTTTGGCTGTGATTATCTGACAGGCATTAATTATAGGCCTGACAGCTGGCTTTCCTCTAATGAGAATGTGGCGGAGGTCAATCCTGCCCTGGGAAAAATCGTTGTGAAGAAGCGGGGGAATGCCAAGATAACGGCTCTCTACGGCACCGGTAAGAATGCGGCGAAGATTACATTCAAGATTTCGGTGAAGATTCCAAAGATTTCCAGAACCCAGACTTATTTGAAGCTGGGTAAGAGTTCCAAGCTGAAATTGTTGAAGACCAAGAAGAAGCCGGTCTGGAAATCCATGGATTCTTCTGTTGTGGCTATTGATGCGGCCAGTGGCCAGATGACGGGAGTGGGCCTGGGAACGACCCGGGTCATTGCCTATCTGGATGCGGGCACATCTGGCCAGACTGAGTACGAGTGCAAGGTTACCGTGGTGAAGTGAAGAGGGTTTCCCGCACATGTCTCATAGGGGCTATGAATGAAAGGCTCTGAGAGGCGTTTGCGGAAGAGTTGATAATTGTCATTGGCAGATGTTTGAGGAAGAGTTGATAATTGTCATTGGCAGATGTTTGTGGAAGAATTGATAATTGCTTTTGGCAGATGTTTGCGGAAGAGTTGATAATTGTCATTGGCAGGCGTTTGATGAAGAGTTGATAATTGTCATTGGCAAATGTTTGCGGAAGAGTTGATAATTGTCATTGGCAGATGTTTGAGGAAGAATTGATAATTGCTTTTGGCAGATGTTTGTGGAAGAGTTGATAATTGTCATTGACAGGCGTTTGCGGAAGAGTTGATAATTGTCAGTGGCAGTATATTTTTGGGCGGGCTGATATCATTTCAGGCACCGCCCTTTAATTATCGCAGAGCCGCCGAGATGATATTTGTCGGCTAAAGCCGACCGGCGGCTCACGGACGAGAGGGTGCGATTTGCATCTTCCCTCGATTTATTGTACTGGTCCGGATCTGTTGCCCAGGGTGGAATCAGGACGGCTCGCCTTGTCCGAGAAAGCGTTCTGCGGCGGCTAGCACCTGGTTTGGGCCTGTTGCCTGGGATAGGTCGTCTAGGAGTTCTTCATTCATAAAGATTTCTGATAGAGCCCTGATATTATCCATATGTTCATTGGGATTTGCGGCGGAGATGGTGAAAAGGAGATTGGCCTCTTTCCTGTCTCCGTCGCTGTCTTTTCCAAAATCAATGAGATGCTTTGAAATAAGGAGACTGACTGCCGTTCTATAAACGCCCCGGGCATTCTCTGTGGTATGGGGCATGGCCACATGGTGGTCAAAAACCATATAGGGCCCATACTTCTCAATACAGGAGATAATCTGCAGGTAGAAATCCTCTGACACAGAGCCGTCCTTCACAAGGGGCTGTGTGCTGATTTTCACGGCTTCCTGCCAATTCAAGTCTTTGAGGTCTATGAATTGAAGGTGATTCTTCTCCACAATTGTCTGCAAAATATTTGGCATGACCATTCCTTTCTGTCAGAGAAATCCTATTCGGGCCTTGTTTATAGGATAGGGGATTTGGTTAAAAAACGCTATCCGCAGCCAATTGGTTCCTGAAGAAACATAGGGCGAGGGATATGTGGATACTGGCTTTCCCGCAAATCTAGGGATAGACGTGTCCTGCGCAGGGCGTGGAATGTGTGGATATCGGCTTTTCCACAAATCTAGGGATAGGCGTGTCCCGCGCAGGGCGTGGGATATGTGGATATCGGCTTTTCCGCAAATCTAGGGGATCGGCATGTTCCGCGCAGGGCATGGCATAGGTGGATATCGGCTTTTCCGCAAATCGAGGGGATCGGCATGTCCTGCGCAGGGCATGGCATAGGTGGATATCGGCTTTCCCGCAAATCGAGGGGATCGGTGTGTCCCGCGCAGGGCATGTGGGATATGTCAATGCGAATCCTTGTCGCACTATAGATTCTTACAGTCTTTTAGTCTTCGTTTTACACCGTTCAATATGACATAGCCCTCCTCAGCCTCCTCGTGAACCACCAGACCGCCTTCATCCAGACCGGGGTGGTTGTGAATCTTTCTCTTAGGATTATACTGCTCTGGAAGGCGTGGAGTATTATATTCCCCATTCCTGCTCCTGGGCGGAACGTTTCTTTTGGGGGTATTCATTCCAGGTTTGTTTTTATTGACTTTTCTGCCGCTTTTGATAATTATGGCAATGATGAAGATCCAGACTAGTATAGGAATTATACCGGCAAAGCTAAAGTCCATGATGAAACCTCCCTGCTAAAGCAGAAGAATTAGTTAATGATATCATTAAGAATGCGGGTTTTCCGCGTAGGTAGCAAATCGACGGTTCATGAAAGGCTTACATCCCGCTTAGAGTTCTGACAGCCATTTATCGAAGGTTCCATGGTCTGAGACATGGCGGAGACCGAAATCGGGTAGGGGATGCCCCTCGATTTGGTCTTAATGGGATACACCTGCCTTCATAGAGGAAACAATATCAACAAAATCTTTTACACGGTACTATAACACCCACTTTGATAAGCCCATCTTGTTTCATAAAGGAAATTATTTCAAAACTTCCTTTACGCTCTCTGCCAGTCCTGCCAGTCCCTGAATTTCAGAGGGGATAATAATCTTTGTGGCCTGGCCGTCTGCCGCCTTTGCAAAGGCTTCCAGACTCTTCAAACGGAGAACGGCTTCATCGGCTCCGGCTTCTTTAATCATCCTAAGACCATCCGCCGTGGCCTGCTGCACCTTTAGAATTGCCTGGGCATGTCCCTCGGCCTCCTGAATTTCCTTCTCCCTTTGGGCTTCGGCCGCCAGAATAGTAGCTCTCTTCTGGGCTTCTGCCTCCAGAACAGCAGACTCCTTGTGGCCCTCTGCCTTCAGAATCATAGCCTGTTTCTGACCCTCTGCATTAAGGATTTCCGCCCTCTTCTCACGCTCTGCCTTCATCTGCTTCTCCATGGAATCCCGGATAGCGGCGGGAGGCATGATGTTTTTCAGCTCCACACGGGTTACCTTGATGCCCCAGGGGTCAGTTGCCAGGTCAATGGTCTGCAGCATCCTGGAATTGATGGTTTCACGGCTGGTCAAAGTATCGTCCAGGGTCATGTCACCGATAATATTACGGAGAGTTGTCGCAGTTAAATTCTCCATAGCCATTATGGGATTCTCCACGCCGTAGGAATAGAGCCTGGGATCAACTACCATGAAATAGACCACCGAGTCAATCTGCATGGTGACATTATCCTTTGTAATAACAGGCTGGGGAGCGAAGTCAGCTACCTGCTCCTTCAAGAGAACCCGGCGCACAACCCGGTCTATAAAGGGCAGCTTCAGATGAGGTCCTGCATTCCAGGTGTCGTGAAACTTTCCCAGGCGCTCCACGATATAGGCGCTGGCCTGGGGTACGATGCGGATACAGGAAATTAAAAGTAATAGCACAACAACAGCAACAATAATCCAAATATAGTTCTCCATGGTCCTCCTCCTTAATTTTCCCAAAGGGAATGAATCAGGCTTTCGGTTTCGATGATTTTTTACCTGTGTATTATACCATATAATTAGTAGCTTAGAATATGCAAACATTTCGAGTTAATACCTGTTTTTGCCTATTATAATCTGTGGGAAGAGCGGTAGGACTGTTTCAATCGGTGAGAAAAACAAGAAAGTGCCTAAATAGGGGGAAGAGAGGGGATTTAGGCACAGTTTGTTTGGTGGGGGGAATGTGGGTCAGAAAAGCCCGGAATGGTGGAAAGGGAAAAGAGTGCCTAAATAGAGAGAATATGGGAATTTAGGCACACTTTGTTTGGTGGGAGGAATGAGGGTCAGAAAAGCCCAGAATGGTGGAAAGGGAAAAGTGTGCCTAAATAGAGAAAAGATGGGAATTTAGGCACAGTTTGT
>JAILCB010000170.1 GCA_024680595.1 Lachnospiraceae bacterium
TCCGGCCTTCCGTGCATAATAATCGTCGCAAATATATAGTTCCGGTGAAGCTTCTTGAACAAAAGGACAGGAAGTGGAGGAAAATCCCGAGAACCCCTGCTTCGGGCAGGGTGCCGAAGGTGCAAGGCGGAATCTTCATCAATCCGCTGAATCTCTCAGGCAAAAGTACGGATTCCAGGTTTTACGGGCAAATGCCCGAAATTCTTGCGTTTTAATCCGTCAGAGGATTTTCCTCTGACGGATTTTCTTATTGCAGAGCCGCCGAGATGAAATTTGCAAATTCAATTCAAGGAGAGTATCTATTATGCTTCAATTCGTGCAAACCGTTAATGGCTATCTGGCCGATTACATTCTAATCGTCCTGCTTGTAGGAACCGGCATTTACTTCACCATCCGGACCCGCTTCGTACAAGTCCGCTGCTTCGGAGAGGGAATGAAGAAGGTTTTCGGCAACTTCTCCCTTCACGGGGGAAGGCAGACCGGGGGCATCAGCTCCTTCCAGGCCCTGACCACCGCCATAGCGGCCCAGGTGGGCACCGGCAATATAGTAGGTGCCTGCGGCGCCATCCTGACAGGAGGCCCCGGAGCCATCTTCTGGATGTGGATCATTGCCTTTCTGGGCATGGCCACCATCTACGCTGAGGCTGTCCTGGCCCAGAAGACCCGGCAGGTGGATGCTGAGGGCAATGTGGCCGGCGGTCCCGTCTACTATATCCACAAGGCCTTCCCCAATGGTTTCGGCAAATTCCTGGCAGTCTTTTTCTCCATAGCCATCATCCTGGCCCTGGGCTTCATGGGCTGCATGGTTCAGTCCAACTCCATAGCAGAGTCCTGCACCAATGCCTTTGGTATCCCCGGCTGGACTGTTGGCATAGCCGTAGCCCTCATAGCGGCCTTGATTTTCATCGGAGGCGTCCAGAGGATCGCCTCCGTCACCGAAAAGCTGGTGCCCCTCATGGCCTGTTTATACCTCCTGGGCGGACTGGTCATCCTGGGAATCCGCATTCAATATGTGCCGGAAGCCCTTGGCATGATTTTCCGTTACGCCTTTGCACCCCAGGCCATCATTGGCGGCGGTGTGGGCGCAGCCCTGAAAACCGCCATCAGTCAGGGTGCCAAGCGGGGCCTCTTCTCCAATGAGGCCGGCATGGGCTCCACCCCCCACGCCCACGCCATAGCCAAGGTAGACACCCCTCACGATCAGGGCGTTGTAGCCATGATAGGTGTCTTCATCGACACCTTCATCGTCCTCACAATGACAGCCCTGGTGGTCATCTCCTGCCTCTATGCCGGAAACGGCCCCCTGGCGGCCGGCGCCGCTGAGGGAATCGCCAAAACCAATATGGCCCAGCTATCCTTTGGCATGGCCTTCGGAGAGGGCCCGGGCAGCATATTTGTAGCAATCTGCCTCCTATTCTTCGCTTTCTCCACTATCCTGGGCTGGAATCTCTTTGGAAAGCTAAATGTCCAATACCTATTCCGGAATCAGAAGGCTGCTGTTTTACTATATTCCGTAATAGCCATCGGCTTCGTATTCCTGGGTTCCCTCCTGTCCAACGATTTGGTCTGGGAGCTCACCGACTTCTTTAACTATCTAATGGTGCTGCCCAATGCCATTGCCCTAATCGCCCTGGGTTCCCTGGTCGCCACTTCCGCAAAGGAAGGCGAGACCGCCTGGAAAAAGAGAAAATAATAATATCAAGAAAAAATAAGGCTTCGGAGAAGAGTATCATTCTCCGGAGCCTTTTATTATCGCAGAGCGGACGAGAGGGTGCGATTTGCATCTTCCCTCTCGATTGACTTTTCTTCATTAGCTATTCGTAAACTTCAGCAATGTATGCTTCAAAATATCTATATCAATGGGTTTAGGCAGATGGGCGTTCATACCCGCCTCCAGGCACTTCTGGGCATCCTCGGAGAAGGCATCCGCCGTCATGGCGATAATAGGGATCTTCCCGGCGTCCTCACGGGATAGGGCACGAATTGCCCTGGTAGCCTCCAGACCATCCATATTGGGCATCCTCAAATCCATCAAAATGGCATCGTAGGTTCCGGGCTTTGACTTTTCAAAAGTCTTCACCGCCACGGCGCCGTCCTCGGCCCGATCGGCCCTGGCTCCATTCTCCTCCAGAATCATCACCGCAATCTCTGCGTTAATATCATTATCCTCTGCCAAAAGGATATGCATGCCGTTCAGCCTCACCTCTTCCTGAATCTGCTCCTCGTCCTCTAACTCCCCGGCATCCGGAGCAAAACGGCGCAGTTCATGGTAAAGAGTAGACTTGAAAAGAGGCTTGGGTATAAAGCCGCTGATGCCGGCCTTCTCTGCGTCCTCACGGATATCTGACCAGTCATAGGCGGAAAACATGACTATAGGCGTTTTATCTCCCAGAAGACTGCGCATCCTCTTCACCGTTTCGATACCGCTCATGCCGGGCATACGGTAATCGGCCACAATAGCAAAGAAATCTTCCCCGCTCCTATGGGCGTCGATCACCTTTTCCAAAGCAGTATGACCGTCACAGCACCACTGGGGAATAGCCCCCAGCTCCCGAAGAGATTCTGCAACGGCCAGGCAGACATCTTCATTATCATCCACCACCAGAATACTCCAGGGCGGCAGGTGCATCTCGTGCATGGAATCCATGAAACGGCGCAAATCCAGAGTGACATGGAAGGAAGTCCCCTTATCCAGTTCGCTTTCTACCACTATAGTCCCGCCCATGGAATCGATAATGCGCTTGGTAATGGCCATTCCCAACCCGGTGCCCTGGGTCTTCCGGACACGCTTGGCATCCTCCCGTGTAAAGGCCTCAAAGATGGTTTTCTGAAACTCCGGACTCATGCCAATTCCAGTATCCGTCACAACAAAGTGGGTCAGAACGAACTCCTCGCCCTTAGGCGACTCCTCCTGCCAGAGCTTGACCGTGACAGCCCCCTTTTCCGGCGTGAACTTAATGGCGTTACTCAAAAGATTCAGCAGGATCTGATTAAGCCTTACACTGTCACAATAGACATTCTCACATAGAATATTAGAAACCAAAATATCGAAGCGCTGTGCTTTCTCCTTGATTTGCACCCGGGTAATATCACAGGCCGCATCCATGGTCTCCTGAAGGGAAAGCTCCTCCATGCGCAGGGTCATCTTGCCGCTTTCAATCTTGGCCATATCCAGCACGTCATTAATGAGTCCCAGCAAATGCTTGCCGGAAAGGCCAATCTTATGCAGACAGTCCTGTATGCGCTCCTTATCGTCAATATGATCCGCGGCAATTGCCGTCATACCAATAATGGCATTCATAGGGGTACGGATATCATGAGACATATTGGACAGGAAATCGGACTTAGCCGCATTGGCTTCCTTAGCCTCCTCCAGCGCCTCCGCCAAAAGGGCCGTCTGATTATGTCTATCGGTAATATCCACAAAGATGCCAATAAACTGCCGGGGCTTACCGTCATCCCGGCGAATTAGCCTGCCCATGGTATGGAACCAGCGCCATTCCCCGCATTTAGTCAAGAGACGATATTCCACATCATAACTCTTCTTATTTTCATAATCAGCTATGGTGCTATGGTACTCCTTCATGACAAATTTCCGGTCGTCCGGATGGATGCGATCCGTCCAGGACTCCAGTTTGTCGGGAAAATCTTCCGTATTCTCATAGCCAATCATTCTGCGGAATTCCTGGCTCCACTGCACCGACTCCATTTCACCCCGCTCATCAAAGTCAATATTCCACATACCGGAATGTAAGGCTTCATGGGTCACGGTAATCATGGTATTTCGGTATTCCGCCAGCTGGGCCGCCTCCCTCTCAGCCGCCTCGGCCTTATGGAGGGCCTTATTCAGCTCTTCATTCTTCTTCTCCAATTCGGCCACATATTGGGCCTCCTGGCTACGAACAATATTCCGATTCTGAATCAGTGCAGAAATAAAGTTAGAAAGGGTATTCAGGAAGGCGGAAATATCCGCCATCAGCTCTATCTTGGGATTATCTACGCCAAAAAAGCCAATAACCTTATCCCCATCCGTCAGACGCTTGGCTATCAGAGAATGAATGCCCTGGGGTGCCAGATAGCTGTAGGTAAGCGGTTCCGTCTCACGAATTGCCTCCAGAACAGGGATATGGATATCCTTTCCCTTATCGAACTGTTCATACCACCAGTTCACCGCTACCCTGGGAATATCCTGCAGATTCGAAATCTCAGGATTGACATTCTCAGCACACCACTCATAGGTATTACTAACCTCATTCTTCTCGAAATCATCCTCAAAAATATAGATACGGTCCACATCCAGACTACATCCGATAGATCCCAGAAAACGATTAATCTCATCATCCGGATGATTCTGCCTCAAGGCCTCATTCATAGCGGCATTACTAATACACTCGCAGCGAATCCGCTCCTCATTCTCCCGCTTCAGTTCCTTGAGCTCCCTGCGGAAAACCTCCAATTCAGCATTTAACCTATCACTTATCTGATTTGTATCACCCATATTCTCACCATTCTGACTAGCGATATTATGACTGCTACCACTCTGTTCTACCATCTGGTATCCTCAATTTCTATAGACTTAACCCATCCGTTTCCCTGGCCGACTGTCCTTGAAAAATAACTATAACACAGCAATTCATTTTCCACAATCATAGAATATGGCGAAAAAACAGTGTTTTCAAGACTTTCCAAAATTTTAATAATTAACAATTAATTATAATACAAATCCTTCAAAAGCCTCATGATGTGTTCGTTGAAAAATGCAATTACATTTACCCCTATTTATTCTATAAACTTGACACTTTCTCCTAATGTAGTTATTCTAATTAACAATAGTGGAGCATTATAAATAAAAATAAATCACTATTTTCATAGGAATTTTTAATTCATTTGAAATTAAAAAATAAAGGTAAGCCGATATATAATTAAGTACGAAATATCAGAAGCTCACCTGTCATGAAAGGTTAAAGATTTTTATGGGAAATGAAACTGTACCGCTTCACAGAAGGAAAAAACTGGACTCCTTATTTGAAGCTTTTTCAATCTTAGCGGAAGATACCTATGTCTATCTGTGCGACATGGTCTATGACTATTCCAGATGGTCAAAGACTCTTGTGCAGGAATTCGGGCTTCCTTCCGAATATATGATAAATGCCGGATCAATCTGGGAAGAGCACATCCATCCGGATGATAAACAGACCTACCACGAAGGAATCGATGCCATTTTCAGCCAAAAAGCCAAGGGTCACGATATGCAGTACCGGGCCAAAAAAGCTAACGGGGAATACGATGTCTGTACCTGCCGCGGCATTGTCATAACAGACGATAATGGCCGCCCGGAGTATTTTGGCGGAGCCATTCGAAACCACGCTAAGCAGAGTCATATTGATAAGCTGACAGGACTCAGCAATCAATACGGTTTCTTTGAAGGTATCTCACGCCAGATAAAAACCCATACGAATAGCAGAACCTGTATTATAGGAATCAGTCGTCTTACTGAGATCAACGAGGTTTATGGCTACCGTTTCGGAAACCGGGTCCTGCAGCTGTTTGGCAGATATTTAATGGAGCATATTGGTAACCGGGGCGGGACCTATCGGCTGGACGGATGCAAATTTGCAGTGTCTACAGAGACTCAGAGCCTGAAGGAGCTCGAGGAAAGCTATGACTCTCTAAGAGCCCATTTCAGGGCAGGCATTAATGTGGACGGCACCTTTGTCGCACTTGAGCTAAATGCCGGTGCCCTTTCCCTTGAGGACTTCGATACGGATGTCCAGACCATATACGCCTGCCTGAACTTTGCCTATGATGAATCAAAAACAAGAAAGCATGGAGATTTTGTTCCCTTCCATGAAGAACTAAACCTGGACAAGAGGGGCCGGATAGCCATGCTCCATGACATCCGGAATAATATCTCCAAGGGATTTGACGGCTTTTATCTTCTTTATCAGCCAGTTGTACACGCGGAATCAGAGAAGCTCATCGGCGCAGAAGCCCTGCTGCGATGGAAAAACGAAAAATACGGAATGGTACCGCCGGATTTATTCATTCCCATCCTTGAAAAGGATCCCCTCTTCCCCGATCTGGGAGAATGGATTTTGAGGACAGCGGTTCAGGAAACGAAGGAAATTCTAAAAGTCATTCCCGGCTTTGTCATTAATGTCAACCTCTCCTATACCCAGCTGGAGCAGCCAAATTTCACCAGCCGTGTATGGAAAGTGCTAAAGGAGACGGATTTTCCACCGGACCACCTCTGTTTGGAAGTAACCGAGAGATGCAGACTTCTCAATATGGATCTCTTGGAAAAGGTCATCCTTAATCTCCGTTCCGGCGGCATAAAAATTGCTTTGGATGATTTCGGGACAGGCTTTTCATCCATGGGACTTGTCAAGGCCCTGCCCTTTGATACCATCAAAATTGATAGAGGGTTTGTACAAAAAATCGAGGAGGATGATAAGGAAAGGAAACTCGTAAACAACTTCGTTTCCATTGCCAAAACCTTCGGCGCAAAGGTCTGTGTGGAAGGTATAGAAACCTCGGGAATGTGCAGAATCCTAAGAGAATATAACATACACAGCTTTCAGGGATATTATTATTCCAAACCAATTGAGATCGAGAAACTGCTTTCAAACTATACATAAATCAATGACGGGAGGAATGAAGCAATGCATTTAGTAATTTCGGTAATACTCAATCTGACAAATCCCAAAAACACTGGCTTTGTAAATGATTACAAGCCCACTCCACAGCCCGCAGCCGGCTATGACCCTACAATAGATTTTTCTGTAAAAACTCTGGATATTGAGGATGTAGCAGATATCCCCCGCAAATGTGATGTAGTGGTCTTTACGGATAAGGCCGAATATATAGAAACTCTTCCCTTTGATGATGAGCTAAAGCTATATGTAATCTATATTGGGGAGGCAAAGGACGTTAGAAACAGCTTTCTCTCAAACCATATTTACGAAGTCTGGCCCTCCGATGAGGATAATGAAATCAGAGGCTTCCGTTTTGACAGAACTCTTCGTAATATTAAAGAATCCTTTGACGGCTGGCTATATGAGAACCTGCTGACAACTGTAAATGACAGTGTTCCCCATATGATATGGTTTAAGGATTTGAAGGGGCTGCACTGGAGAGTAAATGATGCTTTCTGTAACTATGTGAACAGAACCAAGGATGACTGCCGGGGACAGACCCACTCCTATATCTGGGGAGTTCCCTATGTAAAGGGTCTCGTCTGCAAGGACTCCGAAGCAGATGTAATAGCCGCCGGAAAGACCTGCACCTTCGAGGAACCCGTAAAGGTAGCCGACGGTGTAAAACAGTTTAAGGTTTATAAAACACCCCTATATGACAGATTTGGGGATATGTTCGGGACAACAGGCGTTGGGCATGATATCACCGACTTCAGCAATATGGGATTGGAGCTCTCCCTCCTTGTGGAGAATATTCCTATCCCCATCATGATCTGTTCCCCGGACTGGCAGACCGTCAGGATGAATGGCGTTTTCATGAACACCTTTGGCAGTGAAACCCTGATCATTGATTATAAGGTCTGGAAAAAGAATTATCTGACTATCAAAAAAGTCCTAGAAGAAAACGAGGATTTTACCAGATGTGAATGTACTGTAAAGGTAAATAATGAGGATCATATATTCATCCTAAATGAAAAGAGGATACTGGATTATTTTGGTAATACCTCCGGATGGTTCTGCGTTTTCCTGGACATTACAGAGCAGAGAAGCCACGAGAAAGAAATCCTTCGAATGGCCAATACCGATACCCTGACCGGCCTCTTTAACAGGCGCTATCTCTATGAATATATCGGGAATAATTCCACCACCACCCTGACCCTCCTCTATATGGATCTGGATTTCTTCAAGGCCATCAATGACACCTACGGCCATGCCAGAGGCGATGAAGTCTTGATTAAAACAGCCGAATTCATAAGTGAAGTCTTTCCCGAAGGCATAGCCGCAAGGCTTGGAGGAGATGAATATGCAGTCGTTCTAAAGCAAAGAATGTCTGAGGAAGAGTTCACGAAAAAGGAAGCCATCCTTCAGGAGAAGGTGCTGTCCCTATTTAGAAGGGAAAAGCCCGGAGACCTATTCGTAACCATAAGCGTAGGTATGATGGTAAAGGAAGGCTGTGACGCAAGTGAAGAATATGACATGGACGCTTTCCTGGTAGAAGCAGATAAGAAAATGTATGAAATCAAACACCAGCATCATCTTGCCCAGCCGGAAATGGACGTGAGATCACAGCATTAATTAAGAGTAATATTATATTAGAAAAGACAGAAGAGACAGAAGGCTTATCTGCGCCTCCTGTCTCTTCCTTTATAATATTCTGCCTTCTCCGCATACATCTTTGTCTCCGCACTGCGTATCAGACTGCCCATATCCAGTTCTTTATCAGTAGAATACTCATAGCCCACGGCGGCATGATAGCCTTCACCGATAATTGTCTCATTCAATTCCGCTAATCTTTTCTCTATTTCATTCTCCGGTATGTCAAGGGCAAAGGCAACATATTCATCCCCTCCCACACGATAGGTATGCTTGTCTCCAAACCGGCCCTGTACTGCCTTGGCAATAAAGATAAGCATATCATCGCCGGCCTTATGGCCCTTTGCGTTATTGAGCTCATGAAGCCCATTTACATCCATATAGATGCAGCAAATAGACTTCTGAAACATCTTGGGATAGAAAGAAAGCCTATTCTCGTAACAGTTTCTATTATTTAGTCCTGTAAGGAGATCCGTTTCACTCATGACATGAAGTCGATTCTCCAGCACATAGGTCCGAATCCGCCACCGGTAGAATACGGTCTCGAAGACCAGGGCCAGACTTCCGAAAATCACGGCATCCAGAACATCCGTAGCCAACACTGAACCGGTTTTGGTCCGAAAAGCCATGAATATAAATATGACAATATGGCCAATTAAACTCAAGGCCACTTTAATAGGTTTATCAACAAACAGGGACGGCACAAAAATGAGCATCACCATAAAGGTCACGGTCTGCTCCTCCGGCCTGGTAATGGTCCCTATGGCGATTCCATATAGCAAGAAACCGGATATAGCCATATAAATGCCCACATATGACAGGGCGGGATATTTCTTGGCCTGTACAGCAACCAACAATAATATAAGGGAAAAAACAACTCCGGCCGCATATACAGGTCTGGAGTTCATTATGCCTTCCTGAAAACAGGAAAAGATGTAAACCGCCGAAATGAGAACAGCTGCCACAGACGCAAAGAGCAGAGTCATTATCCTATTATACTCTTCAATATTAGGCCTTATGGCATTATAGCTCTCCCTGTCCGTGTCGCCATAGAAAAAAATATTTCTTATCCTACTAAGCATTCACCCTCCCTATAAAGAAAACAATAATCCAAAAACGGACGACTAATCATGACCGACTCCCATTTTGAATATCAATATAGAACGTATTATAACATAAAAAGATATGCCATATTTATAAGTATCTGCAGAAGTACAATATTTGGAAAAAAAGGAATGCCAAAGGCCAGAAAGGTAGAAGAACAAGAGCCGCAGACTTAATTATAAATGTCTTTACCCTAAATCTAATTATACACTGCCGAGTTCTGTATATATCATGCCATTTTTGCCCCGGTCAGACCGCATGAGGGAGATTCGGCCTACCGTCATGTGCCCATAAGGGGGCTCCGTCACGGGAATGGCCTCCCCTCCCCTATAGGAGGTTTTTCGAATGATAGTGATATGGGGTGAAAACCGTTTCCTGTCGAAGGGAATGCCCTGACAGGCCAAAGCCCGACGAAGCCTTTTCACGAGCTTCATGAGCTCTTCATTCTTCTCCAGGCCCACCCAGAAAAGGTCTCCAAAGCTCCCCACCCCATGAAGCCGGATAGGGAAGGGCTGGAAGGCGGCCTCCCCCATGGCATCCAGCACGGCCCCGGGATCCCCATAGTCTCCTATAAAAGCCAGCGTCAGATGAAGATTTTCCCTCTTCGTATAATTGCCGCCAACACCAAGAGACCGCATATCCTCCTGCAGGTCTATAAGGGGCTGCAGAAAAGCCTCATCAAATTCAATCGCAATAAAAAGCCTCATATCTCACCAATCGTTATCACCAAAACTATCCTTAGAATCATCAAATAGACCCTTGACATCCTTTGAGCCGCCAGAGTCCGGACTATCAAACCGATTTCTCTTCAAGAGCTTTCCGTACTCTCCAAAGTCAGGCTCGGAGTCCCTGTTGTTCAGACCGGGACTTCTGTGCTTTAATAGCAAGCTATAATCCACATCCTTCAACCCAATGAGTCCATGGCCCATGAGCGTATCATCCTCCGGATCCTCCTCGCGGTCCAGGCCAAAACCCCTGAGGCCCAGGCCTATTCCGTTCCCCGGATCCAAATCACTATGGCCCAGGCCCAGGTCGTCACTCAGGCCCAGACTATAGTCCGGATTATAATCCTCCATCCCCAGACCACTGTCATCCTCCAGGACATCATCCTCATCCAAACCCAAATCGTCTTCATCCAGACCCAGATCGTCCTCATCTAAGCCCAGATCGTCTTCATCTAAGCCCAGATCGTCATCCAGGTTCAAATCATCTCCCCTGGTCCTCCTCAGCATCTCCTCATTAAAATCAAACTGAGCCGTCTTCTCAAAGAAATCCAGTTTCCCGTCCCTATTATAATCAAACAGTTCATCAAACGGATCCATAGAAAACTCCCTTTCCCACTTAAGAAAATAAGCGTCTAAGATTTGACCAATGTGTTCCGTATACGGCTCATTATTTAAGGGAAGCGTACCCTTCCCTACATTCCGGGGATACTCAGCTAGAAGTCATCCTCTGTTCCTAACCCATAATACAACATTTCATTGTATCTTGCATTAGCCTCTTCACTCTCCTTCTTCTGCTTCCAGGCCTCGATCTCACTGCATATAGCCAGCATTTCATCTACCACCAGCTCCACGCTCCGGGGTTTCACATGATAGAGATACGATGTCATCCTATGCATGGCCTTGGGGCTCCCCAAATTACCGGCAATGGCATTTCCCAATTCCTCCGGGTGGCCCAGCTCCTTCAAGGCTGAAACCAATTCATCCCTGGCCGCCGCCCACTCTCTCTGACTAGGTGTCATAGCTTGTCACCCTCTCTTTTCTCCTCCCCATAGGGGTTATTTCTTTCCTCTTGCTTATCACAGAGACACTCAAGAGTCAAGTCCCCCATGGAATATTCAATCCAGGTCTTGCGGAGTGTTAATCTCAGTGGGAGATTAGACTCCCACTGAGACGATTTTGGCATAGGCCGCCACTCAAGAAGCGGGGGACTTCTCACACTGAAATGAATTCACCCCAACTATCATCCATCACCTTCCTGCCATTTCAAATTCCTTAGTAATCTTCTGAAACATACTGTTCTTCTTAATATCATATCTTTGAGTAATGATAGGTCTTTGCCCCCTCCTGAATATAACCTCCTGGCCAATAGGCATATAGAGCACATCCTCGAGGGGGGCATTTAGTCTCTCACTGACGGAGCGGCCGGTTTTGAGATCCATCCCACCCATAAAAAGGTAGGTATCGCAATTATTAATAATTGTAGTCGCATCCTCGCTTCCATAAATATGTTCCAGCTGAGATTCAGACTGCAGCAGGAGGGTGACCGATATCTGTTTTTCACGAAAAACACTGATATATTCCGGAAAATTCAGAATTTTACTACCTGTCGCGAAGTCATCACAGAGAATATGTACCGGCCGCGGCAGGATAGCGCCGGGTAAACTTTCTGCATACTCAAAAAGACTCTTGAATACCTGAGAATAGAACAAATTAACAAAACAATTGATAGCGGGATTCACAGCAGATGTCGATACAAACAAAACGGTTTTTTCATTAGCTAATTCCTCAAAATCAACCTTCTTATTCATAGCAATCATTTTCCGGACATCAGAACTAAAAATAGTATCAATGGTTGCATTTAATGCTCCATATACACAGCCGGCGGTTCTCATAGGAAGCGAACTGAAGGTTTTCCAGCAAGAAACTGCAAAACAACCGGGATGTTTATGGCTCAAATTATTAAATCTATCATCAAAAGAAGAAGATATATTACTCCCATATTCCCAAATTTCCAATTTGTCATGCAACCTAAGGACATCAGCAAATGAAGCCCTCGAATCAGACATCCTAATTAGAGCAATTTCTGCGGATAAGAGAGATATGGCCGCCTCATCCCAAAAGGGGTCAGCAGTCGTCTTCTCCTTCCTGGCATCTGACATTACAATGGATTCCGCCAAAAATCTAATATCCTTATTATCATCGATATAATACATGGGGTCAAAAGATATATCACTTTCAGACGGATTGGTGAAATTCAAATCGTAAACCTTATAACCTCTTTTCTTAAAAACTTCCTTATACTTATTTACAATTCTTCTCTTGGTCGCAGTCACAATCAGACTAGAGTTGAAGGTTTCCAAAAGGCGAGCCTCCGAAATGGACATCGTTTTACCGCTTCCACTTCCACCACATACAATTATATTATTGTTTATACCGGTCTCATCGCAATCAGAGCTAAAGAATACGTTTTCTCCAAGAATCACCTTATCCATCGACATAGATTAGCACCCCTCCATAATACAGTCAAAATCAACAATTTTATCACATAAACCAAAACTGATACTTTCCTCAGGGTCAAAATAATGATCAAATGCCGTCGCTTTTTCAATTTCCCTCATGGTTTTTCCGGTATGAATAGAAAGAATACGATTCATCTTCTTCTGTGTCTGGACAAGACTGTCCGATATTGACTTAAGTGTTGATGTAGTTCCTCCAATCCGATTTGCCAGGAGCGGCTCATGAATCATCAGTTCTCCATTAGGAAGAATATAACGGCCATGATTTCCACAGGCAAGCAAGACCGCAGCCATACTATAAGCCCTTCCCAGACAAAACATTCTGATAGGTACCTTACTTCCCTGGATCACATCATATATCAGCATTCCAGAGTTGATTTCCCCACCCGGAGAATTAATGAGTACATCAATGGGCTTCTGTGAATCCTCAGCACTCAGCAGCATAACCTTCTTGACGAATTCACATGCTGTCTGATGTTCAATTTCTCCTTCAAGAAAAATCTTCCGGTTCGCCATCAGACGAGTATCGACAGGAATAAGTGTAATACCATTACTGCTTTTCACCTGTACATTCATCAATTAGTATCCTCCTTTCCCTTCATCATTCACTCTTCACGTCTTTCCAAACTATATTATCGGACCCTTTTCTAAAATCCCTAAATTTTCTAAAAAAATATTCCTATCAAAATATTCAAGTCTCACTCTTGAGTCTTGCTGCGGGATTTCCCAATGCATCAGAAATTCGATCTTGTTTAACATTTCTCTTCTATGCTATTCTAAAGAAGATATATATTTATTGATTTGCGAGGATAAAAAACAATGGTCCAGAAAAAATATACATTTCATACCTTTGATGAACTAGAAGCGATTGTGGATGGGATTCAGAAAAGTGATCTTTACCAGAAAGCCACGGGAGTTCTTTTCCAGCTATATAATCCCAAGCTCGATTTAGATGATGAGAGGATTGTAGATTATATTAATGCCACCTGCAGTAATGCCTGTCTTGTGGGAATCACCGCAGCCAATGTTGTAGACGAGGAGTTCGACATTAAGGACTGCCCCGCCGAGCTCAATGCCGTATTCTTCAGCTCCGGCAGACTTATCGAGTTTGATTTTGACACAAGCATAGCAACAGGCTTTGCCGCAGGCCGTATCATACATGAGCAGCTGGACAATATTCCAAATGCCAAATGCATGCTGATCTGTTATTCCTGCGGAAGTGCCGTCATTCACTCCTTTATTAGTGAATTCAGGCATCACCAGATTCCTATTTTCGGAATCATGTCGGGCGGAAGCATCAGGGCAAATAATACTGCAAAAGTCTACGGAAAGAGGGTTCATTCCAATGGAATCATAGCCATAATAATGTCAGGCAGGGATCTTCACCTATATATGGACAATTGCCTTGGATTTAGGGAAATCGGCGTGGAGATGGCAGTGACCAAAACCCAGGGCGACAATATCATTTCCGAAATCGACCACAAGCCGGCCACGGAAGTCTATTCCAAGTATCTAAAAGTGAGCCCCAACCGGTACTTTATGCATAATGTCTGTGAATTTCCCATGGTTTTCCATAGGAATGACTGCGCGGTGGCCAGGGTGCCCACTGCATGTGACGAAAAGGGAATGATTCATTTCACCTCCGATGTTATAGAGGGCGAGAAATTCCGGCTCTCCTATGGAAATCCCGAAAACCTCTTCTACACAATAAGGGAGTCCGTAAAGGGTCTGAAAGAATTCCGGCCCCAGGCCGTATTTCTATATGAATGCGGAAACAGAATGCGGTTTCTGCGGGATAAAGCCAACTGTGAAATTGAAAGCTACACCTCACTCTATCCCCAAACTTCAGTAGCTGTAGGATTTGCCGAGCTCTTCATTTCATCGGAAGAGAATGGCTGTGCCATGAATAGCGCCCTGGTGGCTGTGGGTCTAAGTGAGGACCCCTCGGCCAAGGACAGCATCCGAAACGGTATCAGCCTAAATAATATGGAATCGGAAGCAAACGTACAGAATTATGTCCCTCTAGTGGACAGGATATTGACTTTCCTGGAAACGACTGCGGCAGAACTGGACTCTATCAATAAGGAGCTGGGAAGGATTGCCTATACCGATCAGCTCACCCGTATTTACAACCGCTGGGAACTGGAGAACAAGGTTAACGATGTTTTGGAAAGCTGTCAGAGAGACAAGAGACCTGCATCCATAATATTTATGGATATTGACCACTTCAAACGCGTCAACGACAACTTTGGACATGATGTAGGAGATATGGTTCTCAGAGAATCCGTAGATCTGGTCAAGAACAGTCTTAAACCCCAGCATATTTTCGGGCGCTGGGGCGGGGAGGAGTTTATCTATGTCATCCCTGAATCACATCTTGAAGAGGCCAAATCCTTCGCTGAAATGCTGAGAAAGCAGATTGAGGAGAATTGCTTTGCTGTGGTAGAGCATATCACCATGAGTTTCGGCGTCACCGAATACAGGGCCGGGGATAATCTGGAGGCTTTTGTGAAAAGAGCCGATAACGCCCTCTACATGGCTAAGGAGGGCGGCAGAAACCGGGTTTGCAGCCAGTAATTTTATCTCCCATAGAAACCATTCAATCCACGCAACTAAGGCAATAATTACAAAAGGAGCGGATCCGAATGAAAACAAAAATATTTACCATGCTATTAGCGGCTCTCATGATATCTATAGGCCTCGTCTGTAGTCC
>JAILCB010000023.1 GCA_024680595.1 Lachnospiraceae bacterium
TTGCCGAATACAACCCCATCAAGGGGAACCCCAAACAGGCTCCTGTAATGATCCTCAAACATACAGCGCCTTATATTAAACCATATGTCCTTGTTCTCGCAGATAAGCAGGTTTAATTCTTCCTTTCTCTCCGGAATATAATCATGAAAGCAATACTCCGGCGTATCATAGAAAGCTAGGTCGGATTCCTTTATCTGAAGGCTCCGGAGCAGGGCCTTTACCCCACTGTCATCTAGGAGCTTCTCCCGGCCAAAAATCTCAAAGGACCGCTCCTTTCTGGAAATAGGCTCACCGGCCTTGCCGGAAAAGAGATAGCCATTCAATTTCTCAATCACATCCTTGTGCCGGATATAATCCCGGGGATGGGCTGAAAGGAAACCGCTCTTTAACAAGATGGGGTGCAGCTGTCCCAGCTCCTTTATAAGCTCCTTATTCTCCTCTTCCTTTATGCTTATCCTATACCTTTTATATAAAGGATACCTGATATTGCCATTTACGCCCGAGCTCTTAACGGGCTCCAAAAGACCGCCATCCATAAGCTCCTGAATACAGGCAAACCTGGTCCCGGCATCCCCTTCCTTAATCCCCAGGATATCCACCAAATCATCCAGACTAATATTCTTTTTCCCATAGTCTAAAAGCTTATTCCTGAAATTCACCATGGCAGCCTCCATCAACGCCCCGAGAAACTCAGCCCAATCCCCCGCCCCCTAAAACCATTCTCCTGAAAAACGCCTGTAAATCATGAATCTGTCCTTCCAATATTTTGCATCAAAAATCGATTTCTGTCTATTATGTTGTCGCAATGAAATCTGTATCTGACGCTGAACTTAATAAATTCCAGACTTCAAGTCGTACGGAAGAAAACACCCCTGCGGTGGATTACCTCCGCAGGGGCCTTCTCATTCTTTAGCCTTTTATGCCAGATTCTTCTGCAATTCTGTCCAGGACATCAGTTCCAGCTCGTCAAAATATATCCAATCGCTCTCATCTCCACGTATGGCCTCGAGCTCTGTTAAATATTCATCCTCCGAAATGATTTTGTTTTCAATGTTATACTCCCTGTCCTCCTCATAATCAGTATCACTTTCTTTTCCCTTATCTTCAAAGCAATGAACAAGTTCCTCGCCTTTCTCCCCGAAAAAATAGAATTCAATATCATGAGGCGAGGCCCAAGAACCCAGAACAGAATATTCACACTCGTATAGATTCTTCCCTTCTTTATATGCGTTATAAGTTTCCCACTCCGCTCCCAACAATGAACGCATTCTACAGGTGCTCTCCCTTACACGGCCATTTGCATATGATATTATCTGCTCATAAATAGTATATCTCTCTTCCTCGTCATATACGGTGCAATTCACATATATATCCGGAATGTCATCTCCATCAATATTAATGAGGGCGTATTCCGCTTGAGTAGCACCATAACCATCCATTTGCATATTCTGCAGATAATTCAGATATGCCGTTTTCCAGTTGCCGTCAGATTGGGGAGTCGTACTTGAAAGCTTCAATGATTTATCTATATCATTGGCGTCCCCGGCAGGTACATACCACCCAAGGGGATCGCCAACAATATATCTCCCATTATCAAGAAGATACATCTTCTTTTTCTTGCCGTTCTTTTCTATTTCAGTAACACTGATTACATAAAAACGGTCTCCATTCATATTCTCCTTGTATCCGCCTCCAACAGGCCCTAAATCGTGATCAATAGTATCTGACCCGGCATCAGGCGTGAAGTGCACATTTATTCCATCCGGCCCCCAATATGTACAATAATAAGTCCCAGTATAATTTCCATCCTTCAACTCACGGTCGGGCTTATTCTCTATAGCCACATCCTGACAGCCATAATGCTTAAATATTTCCTCCAACTGCTCCGACAAAAAGTCCAGGTCATCCCCATCAGACATCGAAGCCGCGTATTTACTGTGATCGCCATCATAAACCCTTCCCTGCACTAATCTGGCGACAGCATCCTCATACTCAACGGATGTCACATACATGAGAATATTTGAGTTATCCCAACTCGCTACCTCATAATCCCGATCATTGGCTGTATACCTCTGTGAAAGCAGATGGTCACAGCCATTCTTCGCCGTGTTCAAGGGGCAGCCAAAGATCTCATATCCATAATCATGAAGTACATATGTCATATCATTTTCATTCGTGATCTGGCATAGAACGCTTTCATCATCCTTTGCAATCCAAAGGTTATAGGAACTGACATTTGAATGAAACATCACAAGAGGATTCCCATCCCTTATGGTATAAACCTCCTGATGAAATGCATCCTCGTCCACACCCTCCCAAAAGGTGAACAGTTCAGGAATATCATCATTATTGATATCAAGAAGTTCGACATATGCAATTTCATAACTCGGAAATGAAGCTAATCTCTGCTGTAGTAACGTTTTATATAAAGGCCATACCAATATTTTATTTTCTGCTTTATCTAACTCTACTCCGGCCCCCTTTTCATCCAGTGCTTTATCATCCTCTGCTTCTTTTTCCTTTAGCTTCTCTGTCTCCTTTGATTCCTCTGTCTCTTTTGATTCCTTTGATTTCTCTGTCTCCTTTGACTCCTCCGTTTTTTTGGATGTCTGCTTTTTCTTTCCCGCTTCAATTTCCTTTGTAGCGGTTTTTGTCTTGCTTTCTTCACTTGCCTCTGATGCGGCTGCCAGGGATTCCTCCTTATTGTCCCCGGATTTACTAAGGATATTCACCCCTACAATAATAAAGGCAATTACTGCAAGGGCGGCGACAGCAAAAACAATTCCTTTCTTCTTTCCTCTCTTTTGCGGTTTTGTATTAGTAACAGATTTAGTATTTTTACCAGATTCTGTACTCTCCCTGTCTTCAACATCGGACTTCTTTTCACTTTTCACACTATCCTTATTCTTTAAGCCCGCATCGGTTTCCGGCTGAGGTGCGGCCTTCACCATATCCTTGTCCTGGCGATTCTCATCCTGCCAGCCTTTTTCAAAACCTGTCTTTTCCTCTTTATACAATAAGGAATATAGCTTGTCCATGGAAGGGATGCGGTCCTCCGCAAAAACCGCCATTCCATTTAGGAGAACTTTCTCCTTTTTCTCATCTATAAGCACTCCTAATTCCGAAGGTTTTTCAAGACTATCATTCCTCATACGCTCCATAGATTCAACCGGGACCTTTCCAGTAATACATCTATATATAGTTGCGCAGAGGGCATACACATCTGACCAGGGTCCCTGTTCACCCTGGGTCCTATACTGTTCCTCAGGGGCGTATCCCGGCTTTAATAGAATGGAGAGACTCTTTTCATTCCCGTCCGAAAAGCTTCTGGCGGCTCCGAAGTCAATGAGTTTTACAGCACCATCCCCGTCGAACATTATATTATCCGGACTAATATCTCGATGGACAATTCCTCCTTCATGAACCTTAGAAAGGGACTTTATCACCGGGTTCATCAAGGCAAGAGTCTCCTTGACAGAAAGCCTTCCCCCCCTATTCTTCAGGTATTGTTTCAGGGTAATCCCTTCCACATACTCCATAATAATATAGGCAGTATTATTCTCCTGAAAAAAATCTCTTACGCTGACAATTCCCGGCAGGTTCGAAAACTTGGCAAGATTTCTGGCCTCCTTAATAAAACCTTCTCTCCACTTTGTAAACTGTTTCTCCTCACTGCCTGTAAAATTAGTGACTTTGGACGTCAAAGTGCCGTCTCTTGTGACATAGCCATTGGGATAGAATTCCTTAATGGCTATTTTTATCTCGAGATTCAGATCCCATCCAATATAAGTGATTCCGAATCCTCCCTCTCCCTTGACGCATCCCACCAGATATTTTCCCTGCAAGATCGTAAAAGGCTTAAGCGCATGTCCCTCCTTGTACTCTGTCCGCAAATTGTAACCACATGTATTACAAAAGTTATCTTCCGGACTCACAACTTCATTCATGCAATTAGGACATAGTCTATTCAAATCCATGATTTATCCCTTCATCTCTCACTATCTGCAACCTTCACAATTACGAGTATCCGGCGCCCTGCTCAAAGATACTCCTTCCTTAAACCTTTATTCCCCGCCCCATGTCAATTATTCCTCATACTCAATGATATAGCCTACCTTGCCGGCAAAATACGGGCTCACCTGGATAATATCGTTGGGTATATCATTAAAATACCAATGATTGTCCGATTTCTTATAAATCATATCCAGATACTTTTCATCTTTACCATTTTCATCCGAAAAGCTAGGTTCACCGGCAAGCCAATAACTATCATATTTGGGATTATTATTTATGATCTCTTCCGAATAATTACCGTTTCGGTCAACCCAGTGGTATTCCAATGAGTCTCTTTTTCTCCTTCCACCGATAAAGAATGACTTGTCCCCCAAATCTTTCAGCTCGATTTGACCCAAAATATGGGCAGCCTCCTCATCCGAATTAATATGGCAGAGATAACCGCCTTTATTTATACTCTGCTCATAGGCTTCCTCCCAGGTGACATCCGCCACAACATATTCATATCGATGAATACCGGTATCCTCTTCCTCTTCTGTCTGGCTCTTCGCTTCATCCTCTTCTGTCTGGCTCTTCACCTCATCTGCTTTCTTTTGGACAGGCTCCTCCGTCTTCGTTTTCTCTTGATTTAAGAGGCTGTTTTTCAATTCATCCACAACTCCGGACGAGGCAGATGCTTCAGACCCCGATATTTCCTCCTCTTCTATTTCCTTCACTTCAGCATCCTTGGCTTTCTTCCTGACCTCATTATCCCCCGCTGCCAGCTCTTCCTCTTCTGTATCAGAAATCACTTCCTTCTTTTCCTTAGTCATGGAGGTTACAAGGAAAAAGAGCAAAATGACGGCAAGGAGAGACGCTCCAATTACAAGTAATTTCTTGCTGCCTCCCTGTTTCTTCCCCTTGCCGCCTTCTGCCTGCTTTTTTTTCGAATCTGAAGGAACTGTATCCTTTGGTTTTTTCCGTTCTTGACCGTTTTCTACTATAGCCGGCGTTTTTTCCGGCTCCTTCCTTACTGTGAATGGAGCCCCGTATAATTCTCCATAGAGCTCATCCATACTCTGAATCCTATTTTCCGAATAAACAGCCATGCCCCTGAGAATAGTCGCTTCAATCTCAGGCGAGATCTTTACGCCCAAATCCGAAGGCTTTTCCAGCGTGTCCGTTCTCATTCTTTCCGTGGATTCTACCGGCTTTTTCCCTGTAATACAGCGATATATGGTGGCGCAGAGCGCATATACATCCGTCCACGGTCCCAAAACCCCCCGGCTTCTATACTGCTCCTCCGGCGCATATCCCGGCTTCAGGAGAACCGACCGGCTCTTTTGATCGTCGGAATTAAATTCCCTTGCGGCTCCGAAATCGATAAGCTTTATTTCTCCGCCCTTCTCAATCATTATATTGTCAGGGCTAATATCCCTATGAATAAGATTGGTTGCGTGAACCTTTGACAAAGACTTTATGACAGGCTTCATCATACTTAAGGTTTCATCCACGCTAATAGCAGAGTTGCTCTTTTTTAAATGGGATTTTAGAGTCTCTCCCTCCACATATTCCATTATAATGTAGGCGGTATTATTTTCCTGAAAAAAGTCCCTTACATGGACGATTCCGGGAAGACTCGAGAATTTTGCCAGATTTCTCGCCTCAGTTAAAAAAGAATCCTTCCATTTCTGATACCGGGAAGCATCAGTGACAGTATATTCCGTTATAGCATTGGAAATATTAGATTCACGGGTAACAAAGCCATTTGGATAAAATTCTTTGACCGCAATTTTCAATTCCAGGTTTAGATCATATCCAATATAGGTAATACCGAATCCGCCTTCACCCAGGACATTTCCGATGAGATACTTCCCCAATAATATGGACAGGGGCCTCAAGGCATGGATAATATCCTGACCTTTACTTTTATCATAGCCACAGTGAGGACAGATATTCCCCTCTGCCTCTTTCATGCAATTAGGACAGATCTTATTAACATCCATAAACAATCCTTACTTCCAAAAGACACGATATTCATAGGAGCCTATTATTATCACATCATCCTGTTCCAGTTCATGCTTGCCGTTTATGGGAACTCCGTTTACAAAGGTTCCGTTTTTCGAAGCATTATCCTTGATGTAGAGATGACGGCCCTTTGAAATTAATGTGCAGTGTATTCCCGACAGGGCCTTGTCTTCAGGAAAGGCAAGCTTTGACCGGGATGCACTCCTTCCTATAGGTACTTCCCCGGAAACATTGACCTTATAGCTGCCTTCCGCTTCCTTCCCCAACCGGACTAGAGTAACCTCCATTGAAGAATTATCAATGGGAGGTGCAGATATAGGAGGGGTTGATATAGGAGGGGTTGATAGGGGTAAAGTAGGATTTGGATCATCCTCCATAAACCCAACGGTAGTACCCAAGTCCTCCGACATCACATCTGTTGGAAGATCCTCGAATCCCATATCCATCTCATTATCATCTGCTACAGGCATATAATCATCGGGATTCTCTTCCTCCTCATTTGCCGGACTATCCTCTTTTTTCTTTTTCACAAAATAGATAATCACCCCTATGATAATCAGCAGAAGGGCCGCAAGGCCGGAGACTATGAGATAGAAGGTTGTCGCGGGAAGCCCAAAAATTTTGCTTTCTTCTGTTGATTCCTCTTTTGCAGGCTCTGAAACCGGTTCCGGTTCCGGGTCCGGTTCAGGTTCCGGCTCACTTGCCTCTATCCGCTCTATTTCTTTCTGTATGAGCTTGATATCGCCCTCGGGAACATTAATCTTGTCGTTGGCCGACTGTCCGCTTTCAAGTGTTATATCAGCCTGCAAAACAACTTCCTTGCCGGAAACCTCCACATCATGTAAGCTTTCTTTCAGCACAAGCGAATTCTGAAGTCTCGAAATAATAATATCAGGAATGCTATTGATATCTCCGTCTCCCAAAGCAGGAGCGAAATGAATTCCGCCGGAGGAAAGGCGGGCAAAGCTTCCTAGGATCTTTGCGCTCTCCTCATCCGCCTCCTTATAGCCATTCTTTAATAAAGCCACTGTAAAAATCGGAATATGGCTTGATTCTGTCTCCTTTTCAGCCTCCTCCCTAGTAATTCCCGTTGCCTGATCCTCTGCCCCGTCCGAAAAGATGATTAAACACTTCTTTTGATGAACGGATGCATTTGTCTGCATTCCCTTTAATTCTTCCACAATGCCGTAATAAAGATTCGTATCCTCATGCGTCAGAGTTAGGATATTTGCCTTCTCCTCAATCTCAGTCGGATCTGTCATATAATCAGACTGTATCAGATCATTACCAAACGCCGTAATAGCCAGATTATCATCCGGTTTTTTCTTTTGTCCTATGGCTTTTATATAATCCTTTGCAAGATCTATCCTTTCCTGACTCATGGAACCGGACACATCCACAATACATTTGTAACTGATGCTTTCTCCTGTGTCAGAAAATTTCAAAATATCATCAATATCCATTATCTGAGCGCCGAATTTCACTTCGACATTCTCTTTATCGGGTATAAATCCATCTGGCTGATTATGATTTAGAAAGACCTGTAGCTGACCATCCTTGACAGAATATGAATCAATATCTATCTGTAAGCTTTCCTCAGCAAAGGCCGGGATATGAAAAAGAACTGAAAATAAAACAAGAAATAGACCAAATTTAATTTTCTTCTTCAATCCAAATAAGCACTCCATATTCCTCTATCCTCCCTCAGGTTAAGCGTTCATTCGAAATTCACTTCGTGTCCCCTTTCAAGAAGGACTTTAACCCATCCTGAAACAGCTATGCTGCATCCCCCGCTTTATGTCACACATTTGAAGCAGGGAATTGCTTGCACTGCGTTCAAATCCTGCTTTACTTGTACATAATGGCGACAGCTGTATTGTTGTCATTATCTATATTTCTGGTACGTTTCTCTAGACGCTTTTTCATCTTTTCCAGCCATTCATTGGGGCTATCCGATTTTCTCAAGTCCTTTTCCATTTCCGCCTCTGTAACATACTCCCAAAATCCATCTGTACATAATAAGAAAGCATGCTCCGCCCCGTCCAGGGAAACCCTATCGGAATAATCCAGCTTTATGGTGTCAGTCCTCCCAATGGCCTGCAATAAGCGGTTCCTATCTATATGTCCCCGGATCTCCTCCTGCTTTATCTCCCCTCTCAACACAGCCATTTGAGAAACACTGTGATCAAAGGTCTGCTCTACAAGCTCTCCGTTCCGGAAATGGTATAGTCTGGAGTCCCCGATATTCGCCCACATGGCATTTTTATTCTTAATAATAAGCACAACCAGAGTGGTCTTCATTTCTATATCCGGGGTCTGCATATTTATCACTTCCTGATTTGCCTTTTGAAACCAGACATTAAACTCTTCCGGACTCTTTATCTCTTCACTCAGAAAGCATTCTTCTATTATATCCTTTGCCTTTGCTGAGGCAGCCGCACCACCGCCGTGTCCCCCAAGGCCGTCGGCCACAAGGGCACAGCATCCACGATCCTCCCGATGAATCAGCAGAAAACTGTCCTCATTCTCGCTTCTGCCGCCAACATCCGTGAAATAGCTTCCTTTTATTGTTCCCATATACTATTCCTTATCAAACCAAGAAACTCACTTCAAAAACATTGTCTGCGCCAAAACGGATAATATCCCCATGCTTCAATTGATTTGGAATTCCCGGATTCAGTTTGAAATCATTAAGATAGGTTCCACAGGTCGAACCGCAATCTATTAATAATAGGCTGAATCCTCTGGGCTCAAAAAAAATCTGACAATGAATTTTGCTAATCCCGGGGGTTCCCTTTGGATAAACTATATTACAGCTCTTAGGATCCCTCCCTATACAGATATTTCTGTCCAAAGGAAAATTTTGAAAGGAATACAATCCGCTCCTCCCAATAAGACAAGCATTTTGAGCCAAAACGTTTCCTGCATAGGGATTTGCTTCATACCCATAATCCGTACGAGGCTTGTTAAACCCCTGAAACATAGTCTTGAGCTTATCGCCAAAGGATATTCTTCCTATCCCCGGGTCACTTGCTCTTATTACGTTTCTAAATTCCTCCATTGTCTGAAAGCGTTCCCGCTCATTAATATTCAGGGCCTTCATAATAGCCCTATCTACTTCCGGCGGCAGATCCTGAACATATGCCGATGGCGGTACAAGCGTATCCTTTCTCACCCGCTCTATGGACTCCACGGGCATTACTCCCGTGATGGCCCTATACATAGTCCCGCCAAGGGCGTAGACATCCGTCCAGGCCCCTTGCTTTCCTTTTGACTGATACTGCTCCGGAGGCGCATAGCCCTTCTTTAGGATTACCGACATGCTTTTGTTGCCGTCCAGACTTCTCGCCGCCCCAAAATCTATCAGTTTCGCAAATCCGTTGCTGCAGATATAAATATTATCAGGACTGATATCTCTGTGAATGACCCCTGCCACATGTACTGTATTCAGGGCGTCCATTATCTGCAGCATATAAGGTCTCAGCTCAAACCAGGAGATCCTGCCGCCATTTTCCTTTATATAATGCATTAGGTCTCTGCCCTGCAAAAGCTCCATGGCATAGTAAGCGGTTCCATTCTCTTCAAATAAACTATATATCTGAAGCAGGTGTTCATTTTTACAACTATATATAATCCTGGCTTCCTGAAGGAACTTTTCCTTCTCCTTGCGGAATTGTCCGCTTTTGGAATTGACAATAACCGCCGTACTGCCGGGAGTCCTGCTTACCATTCCGCTGGGATAATATTCCTTAATTGCCACCGCTTCCGAATTATCCAGGTTATATCCCTGATATGTGATTCCGAACCCGCCAAAGCCAAGAACCTTTTCTATGTAGTATTTTCCGTTGATAATCGTATCAAAGGGCAAGGCGAAGGGCGGCTCCTGCAAACGATTATCACCCTTCTCCATAGCTAAATGCATCTTTCACTTCGATAACAACACAAGTATAATTATCCTGATTTCTCTTATCCATATCTGACACCGCCCTCTCTATTGCCGAAAGGGCCTTACTGAAAGGAAGAGTCATCATCTCAGAAATAGCTCTCTCATCTACAGTTCCATATATTCCATCACTCATGAGCAGAATCCTATCTCCCCTTTCCATCATTATTGGGGTCTCATTCTGATCGATAAGCTCCAGGTCTCCTATACCGATATAGCTTGTAAGTGCGGCTCTCTGGGGATCTGTTGCCGCTTTTTCAAAGCTTATCTCTCCCCTTTCAGCCTCTCTGTCCAGCTCCGTGCCATAATTATGATCCGTATTCAATTGAACCAGCTGGTTTTTGCGCCAAACATAAATATGACTGTCACCAACGGATATCCAGGACAGCTTCCTATCCTTTAAGATGACCGCCACTACCGTGCTGCCGCATTTTCCTATGCGGCTTTCTCCCAATTCCTGGTTTACAGCTTCGTTCGCTTCTCCAACCAGACCCAGCAGAGCCGAGGATGGAATGAAATCATCCGACAGGCTGTCAAAGCCCTGCAGCATCTTCACCACCACCATCTGACTCATTCGCTCTCCATCGGACAAACCTCCCATACCATCTGCCACTACTGCCATTATTCCCTTTTTCATAGCAGAGGCGTCTTTCACCTCAGATATTCCAAAAGAGTCCTGCTGCATGGCACGCTTTCCCACACCATGAATACATCCGATACGGAAGGGGGTTTCTTTTCCATCTGATAGAATCTTTGCAGTTCCTCCTGCAACAGCATCATTCTCAATGGAACTGTTTATTATTGGCTCGTATTTCGTTGGATCATATCTAGTCATCTCATACAAATCAGATTCCTTCCTGCGTTTTTTTCGCCAAACCACCACAAAGGCAATTATGGCTATAAGGAGAGCACCAATTATCACGCATACTGTCACAAGCAGGCCAGAATCTGACCTCTCTTCTTTTTTCTCCCTTATTCCAAGCTCCCTACTTTCAACGTGTGTTCGCTCCTCAAATGGTTCCGTCCCGAAACCTGTACCGAACTCCACAGATCCGTCCTCGGCCGCCTCTACCGTGACCTCCTCGTCATATTTGGTGGAAAAATTATCTGAAATTGAACTATCTACAGCAGCATCCCCATTCTCACTACTATTACTGCTAAGGGCCTGATTTAATTCAGCATTTGAATAATTAGAATTCGGCAAACTCATCCCCTATCCCTCTTCTACCAAACAAATTTTCCATCACAGAAAGGAATAAATTCAAATACACTTTTGCCTATGGTAACCCTGTCGTGAGATTTAATTTCGACCGTCTGAAAAATAGCCTTATCATTTACTCTTACAATGGCGCGGCCGTCCCCGGGAGAGAAGAAAAAGGCATTCTCCTGAATATCGAAGCTTATGATTGCATGATTGGTCCTGGATATAGTCTCGTCCCCGCGTATACAGATATCCATTCTGTCACTTCTACCAATGAAATTATTATCAGAATGAATACGGTAATCTCTTCCCTTTTCTTTTCCGTCAACACAGACAAGCCAGCCGACTACAGGATCTATTCCTTTATCCTCTTTGATAAGAGCCACTGTCCTGCCCTCATCCTGATCCGCATTATTATAGGCGGCTCCAAGAGGCAGGGTCTTTCCGTCATCCAAGTCATTTGCCGGGGCCCTCAGCGGTATTGTTGGGGAGCCAAACCCTCCGCCTCCCATATTTTCCAGCGGAAGCGTCGCACTGCCGCCATTCACATCAGAACAATACGGACAGTCCGCATGAATTGAAGCGTCATAATAGTGTCCTCTCGGACATTTTCTCATTTCCATCTATAAATTCCTCCTTGTATAAAGCGGTCATTCGCAGCCCACTCCATCCTTACTCATGAAAGCAGAATCCTTCGTGTCTCGTTTCGGGAGGGACTTTATTCCCTCCCGAAAATCGAGCAGGGGAGGGAAGCCCCCTCGATTCTGGTCTCGCACTCGTGCAAGCACGCCGACGAGACTTTGGCTCGTAGCCTACACAAAGAAAGCCGCCCCCCCTTAATGCTGCCGCATTTGATGCGGAAGATTGCATATACTGTATTAAAATTAATGAATTATATCAAAAAATCCTTCCACTCCATCCACAACCTTTTCAAAGTTGCTTTTATTATTATATGCATCTATTTTGTCCTGCTGCCTGTTCAACTCTGCATCCCGACTCTGAATAGCGTCATTCTGTGCATTTATGGTACTATTCTGAGCATCAACCTTATTATTAAGATTCATAATAATCATTACAAGGGCAATAACTACTGCGGCTGCCGCAATCGCTCCAATAATCAAGCCGGTTTTATTCCTGCTGCCCACTGCAGGGGCCGGTCTTGCAAAATCGCTGCTATTTAGCATAGGTGGGGCGCTATTAACTATCTGTGCGGGCACTGCCTGGCCGCTGACAGTAAAGGAATTCTCTTTGTCTCCCACCCAAAAAGTGTCTCCGGAATTTAATCTGCTCGGAACATTTGGCTGCAATTTATTTCCATTCAGAAATGTCCCATTACTGGAGCCCAAATCCGTAATCGTAAGTCCTTGAGCTGTAGCTTCCACCTTGCAGTGCGTCCTGCTTACACCCCTAACATTGTCCGGAAATATCACATTACAGCCCTGACTGCTGCGTCCAATTACAATACCCCCGGCCACAGGAAATTCCTGTCCTGCAAACCTGCCGGAAATCCCTCTGATATTCATAATTACCTCCCATCCTCCTCGGCATTTGATTTTTACTTTTTTGAACCTTTAACTTTTTTAGGTTTTTTAAACTTAAAGGTTAAAGAAAACTTCTGGTTGGAGCCATCCGGGGCAACGAATTGTATTTTGTAAGAACCTGTTTTAGTAGCATCAAAATAATCCAAGTCGTCATAGTAATAACTATAATAGTAATCTTCATAATCATAATATTTTGCAGTTTTAGTCTTTTTTATAATCTTATTTTTCTTATATTTTACATGGCAGTTCTGAATATCAGTATTATAGTTATATGCATCGTTATAGTAGTATGTATAATCGTCATATGTACCCAAGCCGACTATTTGATTGGTCTTATCATAATAGTAGACAGGCGTTTGCGCGAAGTAGCTCGGCCCATAACCGAAATCGCATTCATATGTCGACCCTTCCGCCAGTGTCCTTTCCACTACTGCCTTATTCACGAATTTATCACCGACATAGTAGCCAAATTTTTTTATCCTCGGCATAACCGTCATGACATAGTAGGCTAATTTATTCTGGTATTGAGCAGTAACCATAACTCTGTATCCCGTTTTAGCCTCTTTTTTACATTTAATACCTCCATTTTTTATATTTCCGTCACCTGCGATTTTCACTTTTTTGAGCTTAAAATATTGGGCAAGACTAGTATCATTCTTGAGAATCGCACCATCATCCCAGGCACTTCCATCATTAGTCAGTGCCACAATATTCCATTTGACTACTTTATTTACTGAATCATCCATTTTTGACCCGTCTTGATTTGCCAGCTGAAGCTTCACCTTACATCCCTGACCTATTACGGTATACTCCTCATTTCCCAAAAGTCCGGTACTGGAAAGAATCATAAAGTCATCTGCAAACTGGTAGGTAGGGATATAGTATGCATACAAGACAATAAGAGAATTGCCAGACGAATCCGTACCAAATTCAAATTGATAGTTTTCATAATTCTCTTGGACTGTTTTTTTGAAATCCCACTTGACCGCTGAATCAAAATCCTTATAATCCAACTCAGACTGAGCAACGGCATACCATCCGTAAAACTCCCAATCCTCATATACCGGGGCTGTTGGCTCTACCACAGTGCCCGCTTTACTAACAACCTGATCCTCATAATCCCCTTTGCCGTAGCCGGGGTTAAACGTGACCGTCACTTTGTTAGTTAGAGTTTTATTAGTATCTGAATCGTCCTGAATGATTGCCCCATCTCCGCCTTCCGTCGCTTTGACTTCTTCAATTTTTGACCAGTCAACCGGAGAGTCTAAAACCCCGTTTTTTATTAAACAGTTTAATACTTTGCTCTGTCTTTTTTTCTTTTCCTCTTGAGTCTCTTTCGCTTTTTTCTGCAAATGATTTTCACTTATAAAAATGGTTTCATTATTACTTAATGTGTCATTTTCCAGCTTATTTCCAGAATCTCCGGAATCCCCCATTTCCATATTTATTTCTTCTACCGCTGACGTCCCTGCATAGACTAAGGTTGACGGCAAGTGACTCACCACCATTACCGCCATCAATAGAATTGCAATAATTCCACGCCCCCTGCGAGATCTAATAATGCCTCTGCCCTTAGAAATAGATACCATTGCCCTCATATCATCCTCCCATAATCATTATTGCGTCTGGAAATCCCGACCCCCGTGCGGGACACACCCCCCTGCTCCGTAGGGGCCTGGTCGTATACGGATGACGAATTTCTGATGAAATTTGCAATCCTATGACTTTCCAAACGAGCCCTTTAGACATACAAAATTTTATATAGAATTACTAAAATTGTCAATATAAAGTTGCTATTTTAAGTAATAATTATGTTGATTTGAAAATTTAAAATATTATAAATATTTAACGCGGATGGTTTTCCGAGTGCGTCAAGGAAACGCATACGGAAAGCCATCCGCGCTTTGTGAAGGCTGGTCTCATACGGATTGAGATTAATTTAAGTCATCATTTATTTTTTTGATCCTTTTTCTTAGGCTTTTCCTTAGGCTTTCTAATATCAAAGATTAAATATAAACTTGTTTTGGATCCATCTGGTGCACAAAATTGGACTGTATATTTACCTGGTGCACTAACCTCAAAATACTCCAATTCACCGAGAGAATTACTCAGATTTCTGGTCTTACTTACAATTTTCCTCGGCAAATGTGCTACATAGCAGCTCTGGATATCAGTATTATAGATATCTGTATAACCAAAAAAATATGAAAAATCATGATATATACCCAAACCGACTATTTGGTTGGATTTATCATAGTAGTAAATAGGCTCTTTCGCGAAGTAACTCGGTCCATAACCGTAATCACATTTATATATCGCACCTTCCTCTAATTCTCCTTTTACTACCACTTTTTTATTTTTGCCGAATTTCTTTATTCTAGGCATAACCGTCATGACATAGTAGGCTAACTTATTCTCGTATTGTGCAGTAACCAAAACCCTATAACCTATCTGAGCCTCTTTATGGCATTCAATTTTCTGGTATCCTTCAGATGTCTTTTCTAACTTAAAGAATTTGTCAAGATTCGGATCATCTTTCAGAATCGTATCATCATCCCAGACATCTCCCTCCTTAGCCAATGCCACAATATTCCATTTGATTCTTTTTTTTAACCTATTCTCATTGCCATCCGAATCGGCCGCGAAAAGATTCACATTACATTTCTGACCTATTACGGCATACAATTCATTTCCCAGTAAACCAGTACTTGATTGAATCAGAAAATCATCCGTAAACGAATAGGAAGAAACATAGTATGCGTATAAGGTAACTACATCATGGTTAGAGGAATCCTTTTTAGTTTTAAAATGATATCGACTCCAATTCTCAAGAATCGATTTTTTGAAATTCCATTTGGCCGCTGAATTAAAATCCTCATATTTTAAGGACGTCTGAGGAACTGTGTACCATCCGACAAATATCCAATTACCATATACCGGTTCTTCCGGTTCCATTACAGCATAAATATCTCTAGTAAGTTTGTCTTTATAAGTCCCTTCACCGTAGCCAGGATCAAAATGGACTACCACAAATTTAGTTAGAGGGCTATTTATGGTAGCATTGCTTATTTCTGCCGCCGATTTGGCTTCTGTCTTCTTGGACCAGTCAATCGGGGAATCTAAAATTCCGTTTTTTATTAAACAGTTTATTACTTTATTCTGACTTTTTTTCTTTTCCTCTTGGGACTCTTTCGTTTTTTTCTGCAAATGATTTTCACTTACAGGAATGGTTTCATTATTACTCAATGTGTCATTTTCCAGGTTTATTCCAGAATCTTCGGAATCCCCCATTTCAATAGAAGCTCCTTCTACCGGTGATGTCTTTGCATATACCAAAGCCGAAGCCGGATGACTCACCACCATTACTGCCATCAGTAGAATTGCAATAATTCCTCGCCCCCTGCGAGATCTAATAATGCCTCTGCCCTTAGAAATAGATGCCCTTGCCCTCATATCATCCTCCCATAATCATTATTGCGTCCGGAAATCCCGCCCCCCGTGCGGGACACGCTCCCTACTCCGCAGGGACCTGATCGTATACGGATTACGAATTTCTGATGAAATTTGCAATCCTATGACTTTCCGAACAAGACCTATAGACATAGAAAATCATATACAGAATTACTAAATATGTCAACATTATATAGCTTATTTTAGCTATTTTTATGTTGTTTTTTGAAATTTATAATAATTAGATAAATATTCCATATAGTAGGACTTTCCGATTAGCCAATGATTTTGTGCCAGACTTGTATTTAAAAATATACCTGGGAAATATTCTTTTCTATGTTGATTTTTCTTATGGGAAATGAAAGAATTATCCTGTCTCATATTCGTACAAATAATAGAATTGATTCGTATCTGCTGTCAGCGCAGCAGTGCAGATGAAGGTAAGTATAAGCAATCCCCCGCCTAATGCTAATGCATTTAAGGCGGGGGATCTTTTTTACCTACCTTTAATTCATATGAATTCCACCAGGGGCGGCAGAATAGTCCTTCAAATCCAGGCCTCCTTTAAGACCGTTTTTGTGTCTGAAAATAAATATCTTTTCATCCTCAGCATATTTAAGGTCTTCGATATACCCTTCAGCAGATAGACTATCTAAAAGTTCTTTAGCCAGACTATAACGCTCTTCAAAAGAGCCCTCCACAAATAACTCGTTACTGATAAGGTCATTGATTTTTTGATTAGTGATGGTATTTAGTTCATCCATATCTACCTCGTTTTGACTGATTGCTTCTGTCCTTATCTCAGGCGCGGAATTAATACTAGACAAAGAGCATCCGCAAAATGTAACGCTGATAACTATCAATTGTAAAACAAGCAACCTGTGAACATTCATGATTAACCGCCTTTACTTTAATACAATATCATCCAGAAGACATGCAGAATCATAAATTTCATCGCCCTTGTCATAGATTACAAATTCTATCGTAAGGGCTTCTCCCCTGTAAGCTGACACATCCACACTTCTTGATTTCCAGCCGGTCTGATAAGCGGTGCTATCACCTTCATAGAAATCAACATCTCTAATTTCATACCAATCAGAAGAATTTATAGACTCAAAAGTTTCTTGATACATCCTGCTGCTTCCCTGTGTCAAGACAACTCCAAATGAATCATCATATATTGAATGTACATACTCCATTGGCTCTTCCGATATGAAATTATAATCAAAAGTCATGACCGATGCGTTATTGGGTATCATTACGGTCTGATAAATTCTGCTTCCTTCAGTTCCATCATCGTAAAAGAGAGATGTTGACTGACTTCCGATACCGGTTGTAAGCATTGCCATTTTTTTGCTGGATGTGTTTTTGGGCTCTGCAGAACCTAATTTGTTAACGGATCTGACATCACCGTCAAAGCTCCAGTACATAGGTTTAATTGAACCATTTTGTTTATAATACTGTTCAAAATCACCATTTTTCATGGCATTTACAATAAGTGTAGCATTTCTGTCTCCACATAGCGTCGGATATGCCACCTCTTCATTTGCATCATAGGTTTTAGAAGGGTTCTCCCCCTTCCACCATGTCTCATAGTCCCCAGAATAAGTACTCTCGAACCATTTTTTGTGATTGCTTCCATACTGCTCTATAGCACTGTCAAATGCCTGTCCTGCAGTCTTTCCGCTGACAAGCTTGTCAACATAATGGGCCATTATATTCCTTATATAGCTGGCAAATACTGAATTATGGCATCCTATGACAACAGGACATCCGTGTGATATTAGCGCCTGGGACATGGAATAATTATATTGGCTGCTGTCGCCTCCCTTCCCGTGTCCTAGGAATTCGCAGGATTCCGAAAAAACAAATGTGTTCTGCAATTCATTATCTGAATATTCATTTTCAAAGAAAGCGGGCAAAACATAATAAGAATTTCCAACCTGAACTATGCTTCCTGTCCTTAGCTCAACAGCATATTTCTTGTTGTTGCTAGGAGAAGCCTCCTCATGCAGCAAGATTGCAGGAGACCCGCCAAAGGTTGTGCCGTGAGTTGCGATATCAACCACATCATATTGGGCCATTGTCTTTAGTTTATCAACAGTTACGTCATCAGAAACAATTAAATCTGTAGAAAGGCCTTTATTATCCCAAGTAGATTTCAGCGTTTTATAAAAGTCTGTCCTATAGGCAATGCTATCCGCAGTTCTCTCAAAAGCGGGAAATACATTTAGGATGAGGGCTTTTCCCGAGAAGCCGGATGTAGTATCCGTTGTGGCTAAGGGTTTAATGCTATTAGGCTCAGCGCCATCATTTCCGTCTGTTGAGGATAATGATGCCTCTCCCTCCTCATCGGATGCTTCTGCCTTGTCCCGGTCGGGAAGGGCTGACTCTATATTTACTTCTTCATCATTCTCAGTAACTGTATCTGCCCTTGTTCCGCCGCCGATTTCGCCATTCATATACTTTCCATCTGCTGCTTTAGCCGGATCCTCCAGAGGTATTCCGCCTTTTACTCCGGATGTATATTCATAGATAAGCATAGTTCCATCATCACTTCGACTAATGCTTCCGCTTTTTACAAAACCATCGGTAACCATATCATTCAGAATAGACAATCCTGCGCTGTAATTCTGATCTATGGAATTAGACTGAAATGCATCTGAATCGACAAAAGTATCAACCTGATCGTTGACGGTATCCATATTATCTAATTCTTCACTTGTGAAAGGATCCACATAAGTAATGGTAACGTCATTTGACTTAACTCCGCCGCATTGGGCATAGAAAGAGAAGTCACCGCTGCTATATGACGAAGATAGCATGCATGAATATATGCCATCACCCTTCATGTCATCATAGGAACTGCTATAATTGCCATCATCGTACAATTTTGTTGTCAATACCCCATCTTTATATAAATCGATGGAATCGACCTCTGCATCCGTAGTGATATACATTACAACATTTGAATCATCACCTGTCAGGGCCTGTTCATCATCCGCCTCAAGCATCAAATAATCGGGAACCATTTTTTTCCAGTCGGCATATAAAGTCATATCACTTGTAACCGCATCACTGAAGCTGAATTTTGAACTAGGGGTCATCTCTTTGTCTGAATACCAGTCTCCCACGCTATATTTCTCTTGTGAAATTTGGGGTTCTGTTACATAGGAGCCCTTCTTTATACGCTGTGCCGGCACAGAAATATCACTGTTTGTGTCAAATGTAACCGTTTTATAATTTGGCATAAGCCATATATCATTTGAATAATAACCTGTAAAATTATTATCAAACTTTAATAAATATGTCCCGTTTTCATTCAAAAGAAGGGAAACATTCTTTTTGGAAATCTTCAATTTTTTATCATGGTAATTAACCATGACATTCTTTATCTTTGATTTGTCCTTTGACCATTTAATTGTAGGCTCCAAATCAGTAACATCCAGGGCGGATATTGTAAATTTAAACGGTGATTTTTTGATTATTTTATTAAAGTTATTTACAATCTCCTTCTGGCTTTTGGTGGCTCCTTTGTTGGCCTTTAGCTTTACGATAATGCTTGGTGATTTTTTATCCGAAGAGCTTGCCACCTTCTTATTGTTCTTATATTTATAAGACAGGGTTGAAAAAGACAAAACCGAACCATAAGCATTGATGTAAAGATCCTTTTGTACAGACTTGCTTTTTGACTTATCTTGTGTCCCCACATGCTTTTTGTTGTCAAATGGAACATTGTCTGTATGTATCAATTCAAGATAATACCCATCAGAGCACACTGTTTCTGATGTTTGAGTATAATATGACGGTTCGACATAGTCGCTTGTCAATGTCTGTGTGGCATAGTTATTTGATGCATCCGTACTATCTATGCTTGCGTCATTACCGGAGGATCCGCTGTCCTCAGCCGAATCAGTACCCCTCTGATTATAAGCATCTAATACAGCCTGTCTTTCCGCACTTAGGCCATACATTTCCTCCGCGGCAAACAAGGTTGTTTGCGACGTAAATGCAATAATTAACGATAATGCCAATCCAATGAACCTCTTCATTTTTACCCTCCCTCAAAGAAATACTAGTAATCGAGTAGGCTGACACCTATTCGATTCGGCTATGCACGTCATCTCAAGTCCTTAGGACTTTCGATGATGGGCTCTCACCAAAGCCTCACCGGTGTGTGAACGCCCCGATGAGGCCTTGGCCTGTAGCCTACATAAATACACAAATAAATAATATTATATCTCTTTATATACTATCTCGGAACCGCTTGTCAATATGATAATATATTTAGAAACTTTCACTTCCGGCAAGGGGAGATATTCATGGGTCTATCTGATAAAGCTAATCCTCTGCCGATGCCCGTTCTATATTTGTCAAGTCTGGCACAGAAAGCTCAAATTTGTCATTATATATAGAAAGCGATTTTTGACCGGGCAACGGCGTACCAGAAACTTCCAATCCTCTATGAAATGAAAGAATTGTCTTGTCTCATATCCGGACAAATGATAGAATTGATTCGTATCTGCTGTCAGCGCAGCCATACAGATTGAAAGCAGAAATAACCGCATATAGATGGCAACATGCAGGTTGACATTTTGAAAGAAGTCGCAAAAGCTTTACCGCCCATGCGCCCCTTAGGTGCAGGACTTTTACAGTATAAAGGAGGCAGCCCAATGAAAAGCAGTAAGACCCGTATTCCCACATGGTATGAAAAAATGTACTATTACTGCTATTCTGAGAATGAGACCTGTTCCATTACATTTACCTTTGAAATGGATGAGGCAGTGGATCCAACCGCCCTCAGAAAGAGCCTATCCCTGGCCCTCAGGCGTTATCCCTGTTTCCGGGTGACCCCCCTGCTGGATGACAAGGACAATGTCATACTAGTCGATAATGACAGGGATCCCGTCGTCCTAAATCTCAGCATCCGCAATTGGAAAAGCTCCTCCATCGGATCCGACGAATCAAACGGCTACCTATTCCGCACCGCCTATGACGGAAAAAAGATCACCGTCTCCTGTTTCCATGGAATCGGTGACGGAAGGGGATGCCTAAGCTTCTGCAGGACAGTTCTCTACTATTATCTCACCCTACTGGGCCATACCATCGACAGTAAGGGAATGGTTCTGACCCATGAAACACCTGTGGATGCCACAGAAATGGAGGATCCCATGGAACTCTACGCGGATCCTGCCCCCGACCCGGGGCCACAGATTGCGCCCTATACAGCCTACCAGCTGCCGGGAGACCGTTTTCCCCTGGATACGCCTATGCATACCAGGCGCTTCCTCTTCTCCGTGGACGCCGGCTCTCTCATGGATGAAACCCACGACGGCTTCTCCACTCCTTTTTCCCTGCTCTCCTCAATTATAGCTGAATCCATACAGAGAAACTATGATATAGGCGGGAAAACCATCTCCGTGAACGGAGCCGTGGACATGCGGCCTTATTTCAATAATAATGCCCTCTCGAATATGGCTAATATATTCGACATCCCCTTCACCGACTCCTTCTTCAAGGTAAATACGGAAAAAAGAGCCCGGCTCATACGACAGGTAATGAACCGAACCCTGACCCGCCGGCACTTTGCCGCAGCCATGTTCAACGGCCTAAATATCTTTAGAAATATGATGTCTGGTCCGGTAACAGATGAAACCGTCCTTCAGAATTCCAGGAAAGCGCTCTATGATCTCAGAAATGCCGTGGGTTCCTTCATGATTACCAATATAGGCCGGACGGATATGCCCGCTGATATGTCCAGACACATTCTTTCCTGCGAGCTCACCATCCCGGCCACAGTCTACTATCCTGTTTTCTCCGTAGTCACCCACCGCAACCGTATGTCTGTCACCCTGGTCACCCGCACAGACTCCGACGAATTCGCAAAGCTTTTCCTGTCATCCATGCACCGCTACGGTATTCCGACAGAGTTCATGGAAGACAGCTATTACGAAAATGATAGGCTAAGCCCACGGGACTTGGGGCGGCTCCTTTTTTCGAATTAGACCCATCCTTATGATTTGGAGGAGACGGCAAAATCCCTCTATTGGCTCTCCATAGATAGCAGCCTGTGATCTTTAATTCCCATTATGTAGAGGGGTGTACATATTTCTGTACTTCTTTTGTATACTTTTAATTGTGGGTCCTAAGCCATTTTCCTGTCAGCAAGCGTATTCTCCCGATATCCTTTTGGTGTCATACCGGTAATAGAACGGAAAGCTCTTGTGAAAGTTGAATTGCTGCTGTAACCTACCATGACAGCAATGTCCGTCACGCCAAACCTGGTGGTTTTCAGCATTTCTTTGGCCTTATCTATACGGATTTTTCTCAAATACATGCCCGGGGATGTTCCGGTCTGCTGCTTAAACCAGTCATTATAGTAAGTGACATTGTAGGATTCCATCTCCGCCAGCTGGTCTACCGTGATTGGCATATCATAGTGTTCACTGATATAGCGGATAGACTGAGGTGCACTGTTTTCCATCAATTTGCTGTAAAGAAAATTGTAGAGGTATTTCACGGAGGATCCGCCGGGATTGGTCTCCAGCTCTGTCTGGATTAGCTGAACCAAAGCCAGAATCTCACCCCGCATAGAAATGATCAGAGGGGCATTTAAGAATGCTTTATCTTTTTCATCCATATCCTCAGATAGGTTCAACACCAAAAGTTCCCCGTAATAATCACATTGATGATTCATTCTTTCAGGGATCAGACAAAGCTGTTGGGATGTGATGTCATATTCTTCACTGCCAATGATCAAATTCATTTTTTTATGAAGCGGCACCAGTATCTGGGGATAATCGTGAAAATGTTTCCCAAGGCATTCGTTATATCTTAGAATATCTACTTCCTGTCTCATCTGATCTCCTCCTGTTTTTTACATAATGATAATTTTCAGATTATGGTGATGGAAGTCTATGTATCCATACCTCTAATGAAACTCTTTCTGACCTATTTATAATGCAAACATTGTGCCAATTGAATTGAAGGGGGGATACGGGCCTTCGATGATGGGCTGTCGCCAAGGCCTCATCGGGACGCAAGCGTCCCATGAGGCTTTGGCTCGTAGCCTACACATATCAAGAGGGGCTGTAAAAAAACTCTCTAACGGAAAAACGGCTATGAGCTCGCGCTCATAGCCGTTTTTTGATATAATTAACTATAATTCCGCATGATTTTTCGACTTACACCTCTATGGTTGTAAGTGGGATTTTATAAGGCACTTGTACCTTGAAAATCTCATATATTGCATTGACTTCCTTGCGAGGTTCCTGTGGTATTGCGTAATCCTTATAGACCTTACATTTTTGGTTGCGCAGATAAATCATAATGCTCTCAGCATTCAGTGATTTTGCTTTCTTTGAACGACG
>JAILCB010000035.1 GCA_024680595.1 Lachnospiraceae bacterium
AAGGAACTGGTCAGCTTTGACTGATTCAAGGAAAATTGGTAACCGGCACTGGTGACTGAGGTCACATAAAGAGAAGGAACTGGTCAGCTTTGACTGATTCAAGGATAATTGGTAACTGGCACTGGTGACTGAGGTCACATAAAGAGAAGGAACTGGTCAGCTTTGACTGATTCAAGGAAAATTGGTAACCGGCACTGGTGACTGAGGTCACATAAAGAGAAGGAACTGGTCAGCTTTGACTGATTCAGGAAAATTGGTAACCGGCACTGGTGACTGAGGTCACATAAAGAGAAGGAACTGGTCAGCTTTGACTGATTCAAGGATAATTGGTAACCGGCACTGGTGACTGAGGTCACATAACGAGAAGGATCTGGTCAGCTTTGAGTGATTCAAGGGACATTGGTAACTGGCACTGGTGACTGAGGTCACATAAAGAGAAGGAACTGGTCAATTTTGACTGATTCAAGGAAAATTGGTAACCGGCACTGGTGACTCCCTCACCATGCCACGGACTGTATAGAGCGATACGAGAGGATAATATGTCAAGCAGCGCTTTTGGAATTGACTTAGGTACGGGAAATATAAAGATATATAATGATATGGATGGCACCATCATGCGGGAAAAGAACATGATTGCCATCATCAACAAGACAACGCTATTCGCCTACGGGGACGCGGCCTTTGATATGTATGAGAAAGCGCCTGGAAATATTCGTATTTCCTATCCTCTGACCAATGGCGTCATTGCGGACATCAAGGATATGCAGACCGTGCTCCGCAGCTTTGTAAATGACCTGACACAGAAGGGCAAGTATAACGGGGCCGATTTCTATATTTCCGTACCCAAGGACATCACAGAGGTGGAGAAGAGGGCTTTCTACGACCTAATCCGGGATGCCAACGTCAAGGCCAAGAAGATTATGATAGTGGAAAAGGCCATAGCGGACGGCCTGGGACTGGATATTAATGTGAAGACCAGTCAGGGAGTCATGGTGGTTAATGTGGGCTTCGACACCACCGAGATTTCCATCCTGTCCCTGGGCGGTATTGTCCTCTCAAAGCTCATCAAAACCGGGGGCCAGAAGTTCGACGAGGCCATCCGTAATGCAGTGCGAAAAGAGTACAATCTCATTATCGGCGGCAAAACGGCGGAAAAGGTGAAGATTTCCCTTTCTTCCGAGAATGCCCCGGAGGACGGCATTATTGTCTATGGAAGAGATATTGTCACCGGTCTTCCTGTAGAGCGCAAAATACCTACGGACTTAATCGAAACATCTCTAAACGAGAACACTAATTCCATTATTGATAATATCAAATTGATTCTGGAGAGGACTCCGCCGGAACTGGCAGCGGACATTTACCGGCACGGCATCTATCTGACAGGAGGATCCGCCAGTCTCCGGAATCTGGACAGACTGATTAATAGGGGTACCAATCTAAAGGTAAACCTGACAGAGGATCCCATCAGCACAGTAGCCACCGGCCTTGCCAGGATTATTAATGAGGATGAATTCCGTCCCCTGGCCTATTCCATTGAGGGAATGTCACCGCACAGATAAAGGGTATTTGGTTTCATGGCAAGAGTAAAAATCAAGAGAAATAAATTTACCCTTCCAGGCAGATATATGCTCCTGATTCTCACCGTGCTCTGTATAGGTCTCATCCTCCTTACCTTTTTCACGGACGCCATATCCGGCCCTCTTTCCTATGTGGCCGCCTATACTGTGGTTCCCATTGAAAAGGGCTTAGACAGGGTGGGACAGCGTTTCTCCGAGCAGTTAGACGACTTCCGTTCCTTAGAGGAGGTCATGGCGGAGAATGATGAATTGAAGAAGCAGCTTCAGGACTTGAGAGAAGAGAAGAATTCCCTTGTGGCTGACAAGTTTGAATTAACGGAGCTCAGGGAATTATTTGACCTGGATGACAGGTTTTCATCCTATGACAAGATCGGGGCCCGGGTGATCGGAAAGGATCCCGGTAACTGGTTCTCTGTATTTCTAATTGACCGGGGGACAGAGGACGGGATTCAGGTGGACATGAATGTCATTGCTGATGGAGGCCTGGTGGGAATCGTAACGGAGGTCGGCCCCAATTGGGCCACAGTCCGATCAATTATTGACGACGACAGCAATGTCTCCGGTATGGTCCTGTCCTCCTCGGATACCCTCATGGTAAACGGGGATTTGAAGCTGATGGAGACAGGGGACATCCGTTTCGGCCAGCTGACAGACGAAGATAATCTGTCTGCCGTGGGAGATGAGGTAGTCACCTCCAATATCTCTAATAAATATCTGCCTAATATTACTATTGGCTATATCAGTAATATTCAGAAAGATGCCAACAATCTGACCAAGTCCGGAACGCTGACCCCCATCGTGGATTTCCGGCATCTGGGGACGGTTTTAATTATTAGGGATTTGAAGCAGAACGGCAAGAGCCGGAACTAGAACAGTATAGAGCAATTGTAGGCACCCGGGTTTTTGTGCCGGCTAGGAGCCAAAGTCTCGTCGGCGTGCTTGCACGCCAGAGAGACCTTGGCGACAGCCCATCATCGAAGGCCCGAAGGGCCTGAGATGTGGTTCAAGTCCATTTTTATATTTTTATAATTTTGTATTGCAAGAAACCCTATAGATCGTATACAATTCTCTTCATAAAAACCACCCTGTCAATAAGTGGCAGGGGGAAGTTGTATTATAAGGTATTATCAAAATTATTGCGAATGCGGCAGGGAACCGCATTTGGAAAATCTTTTGCCTCCCATGAGACACGCCCATCTCTTCGCGAGGGCCGGCCTGGTACGTGTTGTGAATATCTGATGAAATTCGCAATTCTATGACTTTCCGAATGCGGCAGGGAACCGCATTTGAAAACCTCTTGCTCCGCATGAGATACGCCCGGTACGAAGCGAGAAAGAGTTATGTAGGCTATTTTTGATAGAAAGGATTAGGTGACCACAGATGGCAGCACATAGAATATGGCTTTGTTACTCCAGTGTCACAGGAAACACCAAGAAATTAGCGGAATACATGGCCTCCTGTCTGAAGGAAAAGGGATATGATCTGGGTTTTGGCAAAACGGCGGACATGAAGGAGCTGGAAGAGGCTGAGCTTTATATAATGGCTTTCTGGTGCAGGCGGTCGGGCGTGGATGATATGAGCCTTTCCTTTCTGGAGAAATGTTCTGACAAGAATATCCTGGCTATCGGGACTATGAGCGGGGATTCCGTTGGGAACTACGGGAAGAGGGTTTCGAATAATGTGAGAATGGCCGTGGAAGAGCGGAATAATTGCGTGGGTGTATGGCTTTGTCAGGGCTCTGCGGATTTGAAGCGGGTTCAGAAACGCATGCTCCGGCCAAAGGATGACCCCTTCTATGTAAGTCCCGAGAAATATCAGACCTATGTGGATAGACAGAACCGTCCCGATGAATCGGATCTGGAGGCTGCCACGGCCTACGCAGTGGAGTGTATCGAAAAGCATTTTTCCCATGGCTGATGCGGTTTTCTCAAAAATATCGACGACTTTGCTTTCGCAACGGACTTTGGGAAATGATATTTTTATAGCTTGTAGGGAAAGCGGAACCTAAATAATGTATTTGAAATTTTGGTGATATTTGTTATTATTATGTATCACATAATAAAACAACAAGTATAGCGGTTATCCTTATGAAGTTTGGAGGGATAGTGAGTTAAGGGTTAGCCGATAATGAACAGGGGATAATATTCCCCTATTCAAATTGGAGAATATTGATGGTAATAGTTACGATTACGGCAAATTTTGTCGCGGCTTTTTTCATTGAAATTATTATAATGGGTGTCTATCAGACATCCGCCAAGGCTTATGAAGGAACCAAATACTACCGCCACTGTCTGTGGACGTGTTTCCTGGGACTTATTTTCGAAGGGTTTTCCTATTTACTGGACGGTAGGCCGGAGTATACGGCTCTTTTATATCTTCTCAATTATTTCACCTATATTTTTATTGATTTAGTCACCGTTACCTATACCTTTTACATCCATAGCCTGGTTATGGAAAGGGATGGAAAGCCTTCGCGGAAATTTCTATTATTTCAAGCAGGTCTCTGTATAATGGACATCTTTTTCCTTACCGCGGGAACCCTGTCAGGGGGCTTGTTTGTAATTAAAGACGGCTACTATATATATGGGAGCTGGGATTTCTTTATAGAGGTAATTCCTGAATTCTGTATATTCTGTCTCTTTATATTCCTTATTAGCAAGAGAAAGGTTCTGGGTTTCAGGAATATGCTAATCCTCTGCGCATATCTCATTATGCCCGGTTTATCTGCGGTTTTGCGTCTGTTTATCCCTGACCTGGAGTTTGGCTATGTGGGCTTTGCCCTGGCCCTGGCCTTTATATATGTGAAGCTTTTATCTACTATGATTGCGGAGTCCAATGTAAGGGCTCAGCTCTATAATTCACTTTCGACCAAGGATATTTTGACCGGGCTCAAGAATCGCAGAGGTTATGAGGAGATTCTGGGTCAGATTGGGGAAAAGGAGAATATGGGCATGGTTTTTTGTGATGCTAATTCTCTGAAGGCGGTTAATGATAATGAGGGCCATGAGGCAGGGGACCAGCTTTTGCAGAAATTATCCGATATTCTGAAAGAGTCCTTTTCGGATGCTGAGATTTGCAGAATTGGCGGTGATGAATTTGTCATTGTCTTCCGTAACCTGGATCAGGAGGGATTTGATGAGAGGATGGCAATATTCGCGGAAAAGCTCAAGTCTAATGACAGAATCGCCTCCTTTGGTTATGCGTTCGGAGAGGGCGGAGGCATGAAGGAGATTGTCCAGATTGCCGAGAGAATGATGTACGATGATAAGTCACGCTACTATAAGGAGACCGGAAAGGATAGACGGGGATAGGGTTCGGGGCTTGTCCGTCCTTTCTAGGCTCTTTTACCCTTTCGGTAAAGACAGCTCCCTTTGCCGGGGCTTGTCCGGTACGGGTGATTAGATTACTAGCAAATGGAAGCTCTTCTGAATTGATGTAAGGAGGAATGTATGTGTCCGATAATTGATATGGAGGAAACGGGTCGGCGGATCCGCCTGATAATGGAGCTTCGGGGTCTTACGGTCAGGGATATACAGAAGTTTTTGGGCCTGTCTTATCCTCAGGGTGTTTATAATTGGTTTGGTGGAAGGAATTTGCCAACGATTGATAATCTCTATGGTTTAAGCGAATTACTGCAGGTGCCTCTGGATTATTTGATTTGTGGAAACCGCAAGTTCCAGGATTATGGCAGAGGAAACCGGGAGAAACGATTTCTAATATATGCGCAAAAATTGCATGAGTTGGTGGCCTGATAAAGTCCGGAGGTAGAGTCACCCATATAATTTATAGCTTAATTAAGGCAGAGTAAACGGTATTCTAGAAGTACACGTTTGCTCTGTTTTTTATCGCAGAGCCACCGAAATGAAGTTTGTCGGCTAAAGCCGACTGGCGGCTCGCGGGTGAATAGGGTGCGATTTGCATCTTCCCTACCCGATTTGTCCTGAATTTCCTAAATTTATTGACTAGGAAAAATGCTTGTGCTAATATTGTTAGCATTAGCTAACATATAGCAAAAAGATGTCTTTTTTGCCATTTTCTGTAGTAAATGGCAGAAGCCTTCTCCCTACTAGGATGCATTGCGGCACTTAGATCACCCTCTGAGGTCTGCAAGAGAAACTAACCCCGGTTTGGGCTTATTGCGGCGTTTAGATCACCTTTTGAGGTTTGCAAGAGAAACTAACCCCGACTGGGGCTCGATGCGACGCTTAGATCACCCTTTGAGGTCTGCAAGAGAAACTAACCCCGGTTGGGAAGCAATGGAGTTCTGCAAGTGCCCCGGGTCTGGAGAGGCTTTATAAGGAGGTTTTTATCATGAAGGAAAAAAGAAAAAGTGATGTGGCGGTGCTGTTGGATTATGCAGGCAGTTATAAGGGCCTGACCTTCCTGGGCCTGGGCCTATCAGCTATTTCAATGATATTGGGCATGGCGCCCTATATCTGCATATGGCTGGTGGTCCGGGACTTGGTGGCTGTGGCACCCAATTGGACCCTGGCCACGGGAATTACC
>JAILCB010000047.1 GCA_024680595.1 Lachnospiraceae bacterium
TCCACATCATCGCACTGAGCGAATGCCTGCGCGATGATGTGGAGAAGGTATATCTTTGCGATATCAAGCAGGAGTTCGCGGACGGCGGCAAGAACAACATCAAGAAGGGCTTTGACAAGAGGATCGCCAAGGGCAAGATGGCCCAGGAAGATGCCGATAAGGTCCTGAATAAGATCCAGACCGGTCTGAATGACCAGGCAGTGGATCCTGATCTCGTAGTTGAGGCCGCCCTTGAGGTCATGGACCTGAAGAAGGCTACCTTCAAGGATCTGCAGGAGAATATCGTCAAGAACCCCGACTGCATTTTTGCCACCAATACTTCCTCTCTGTCCATCACCGAGATCGGCGCCGGCCTCCAGAAGCCCGTTGTCGGCATGCATTTCTTCAATCCCGCTCCTATCATGAAGCTGGTTGAGGTTATTGCCGGTATCAACACTCCCGCTGCGGACGTTGAGAAGATCAAGGAGATTTCCGAGAAGCTTGGAAAGACCCCTGTACAGGTAAACGAGGCTCCTGGTTTCGTCGTAAACCGTATCCTGATCCCTATGATCAATGAGGCAGCTATCATCTATCAGGAAGGCATTGCTAATATCGAGGGTATCGACAGCGCCATGAAGCTGGGTGCAAATCATCCCATGGGACCTCTTGCATTGGGCGATCTGGTAGGTATCGACATTGTCCTCGCTGTTATGGATGTGCTCTATCAGGAGACTGGTGATTCTAAGTATCGCGCCTGCACTCTGCTGCGCAAGATGGTCCGTGGCGGCCACTTGGGCAAGAAGACCGGTATCGGCTTCTACAATTATGCAGATGGCGGCATGGTTCCGGTAGACGCAAAGTAAATAATCTTTGATAGAACAGGCCTCCTCCCGGGACTTCCGGAGGGGCAAAAGAAAAGGTTCGCCTTAGCCCGTGTTTTTAGCGGGCTATGGCGAAGGTTCAAACGGAGGAAAGAAGAATATGGATTTTCAACTGAGCAAAGAGCATGAGATGGCGAGAAGCCTGTTCCAGGAATTCGCGGAGAAGGAAGTAAAGCCCCGCGCAATCGAAGTGGACGAAACGGAAGAATTCCCCCTGGATACTGTGAAGAAGATGCAGAAGTTCGGCTTCATGGGTATTCCTGTTCCCAAGGAGTATGGCGGACAGGGCTGTGATCCTCTGACCTACATTATGTGCGTCGAGGAGCTGGCAAAGTGCTGCGGCACCACAGCTGTTATTGTTTCCGGACATACCTCCCTGTGCTGCGATCCTATCATGACCTATGGTACTGAGGAGCAGAAGCAGAAGTATCTGGTTCCCCTGGCAAAGGGTGAGCTGTTGGGTGCTTTCGCACTGACTGAGCCCGGCGCAGGAACAGACGCCCAGGGCGTACAGACCAAGGCTGAGCTTTCTGAGGACGGCACAGAGTGGATTCTGAATGGTTCCAAGTGCTTCATCACAAACGGCAAATATGCTGACATCTACATTGTAATTGCTTACACAGACATCGTTCTTGACAAGAAGGGCCGCAAGACCAAGAGGTTCTCTGCCTTTATCGTTGAGAAGGACACTCCCGGTTTCACCTTCGGTACCAAGGAAAAGAAGATGGGTATCCGTGGATCCGCTACTTATGAGCTGATCTTCCAGGATTGCCATATTCCTAAGGATAATCTTTTGGGTGCCCGCGGCAAGGGCTTCCCTATCGCCATGCACACTCTGGACGGCGGACGTATCGGTATTGCCGCACAGGCTCTTGGAATTGCTGAGGGCGCTCTGGACCGCACCATCGAGTATGTAAAGGAGAGGAAGCAGTTCGGACGCAGCCTTTCCGCTTTCCAGAACACCCAGTTCCAGCTGGCCGACATGGCTGCCCGTATCGAGGCTGCCAAGTTCCTGGTATACGCAGCTGCCGATGCCAAGAAGAACGGCTCCGTATATACTGTTGAGGCTGCAAAGGCAAAGCTTTTCGCCGCTGAGACCGCTATGGATGTCACCACCAAGTGCGTACAGCTCTTCGGCGGATATGGCTACATCAGAGAGTATGAAGTGGAGCGTATGATGAGAGACGCGAAGATCACGGAGATCTATGAGGGCACCAGTGAAGTTCAGCGTATGGTTATTTCCGGAGCCCTGCTGAAATAAGGTAATGTCGAATCAATTCGCGTGACGGCAGGAACTATGGGCCGTTACTCACTATAGAAGGATAAGGAGTGAAAATACATGAAAATCGTAGTTTGCGTAAAGCAGGTTCCCGATACCAAGGGCGGCGTTAAGTTTAAGCCCGATGGAACGCTGGACAGGGCGGCAATGCTCGCCATCATGAATCCGGATGACAAGGCCGGCCTTGAGGCGGCTCTTCGCATTAAGGATGAGGATCCCGACAATACCGAGGTTACTGTAGTAACCATGGGTCTTCCTAAGGCTGATGCGGTTCTCCGCGAGGCTCTGGCAATGGGAGCTGACAAGGGCCTGCTTATTACTGACCGTGTACTGGGCGGCGCTGACACCTGGGCAACTTCTTCCACGATTGCCGGTGCCCTGAAGAATATGGAGTATGATCTCATCATCACTGGCCGTCAGGCTATCGATGGCGATACCGCTCAGGTTGGACCTCAGATTTCTGAGCACCTGGGAATTCCTGTAATCTCCTATGCAGAAGAGCTTTCTGTAGACCGTGAGGCAAAGACTGTTACCGTTAAGAGACAGTTTGATGACAGGTATCACATTCTGAAGGCAAAGCTTCCCTGCCTGGTTACCGCTCTTTCCGAGCTCAACGATCCCCGTTATATGACTCCCGGCGGAATCTTCGATGCCTTCCAGAAGGAAGTTACCGTTTGGGGCAGGGACAAGCTGGATGTGGCCGATGAGAATATCGGTCTGAAAGGATCCCCCACTGTTATTGCAAAGGCCTCTGATAAGGTGGCTAAGGGCAAGGGTGAGGTTGTTACCCCTGAGACTCCTCAGGAAGCTGTGGATTACATTGCCGGAAAGCTGAAGGAGAAGCACGTCATCTGAGACCCTTACTTAGGGCGGCACAGTTAGGAAACCGCCTGCTTTCAATGAGTGGTTTCAATAGATGAATAATTATGGAGGACAAATCAAAAAATGGGATTAGAAGAATATAAGGGCGTATGTATCTTTGCCCAGCAAGTAGACAATAAGATTTCCAATATCGCCTTCGAGCTTCTCGGAAAAGCACGTGATTTGGCGAATGATCTGGATAATAAGCAGGTTTCCGCAGTTCTTATCGGCTCTGATGTAGTTGGTCTGGCAGACGAGCTGGCCGAGTATGGCGCCGATCGCGTTATCGTAGTTGACGATCCCGCTCTGAAGGAGTACAGGACTGAGCCTTATGCTCACGCTCTGGCATCTGTTATCAATGAGTTCAAGCCTGAAATCATGCTGGTTGGCGCCACTGCCATCGGCCGTGACTTAGGCCCCAGGGTTTCCGCCCGTATCCACACCGGACTTACCGCTGACTGTACACAGCTTGACATCGGCGATTTCCCTCTGCAGCCCCTTCCCGGCAAAGAGGACGAGCAGAAGCATAAGCAGCTGCTCATGACCCGTCCTGCTTTCGGCGGCAATACCATTGCTACCATCGCCTGCCCGGACTTCAGGCCTCAGATGGCTACCGTCCGTCCCGGTGTTATGCAGAAGATCGCTCCTAATAAGGGCGCTAAGGCTGAGGTTGTTTGCCCTAAGTATGACTTCACTGAGAATGCATGCTATGTCACCATCGAGAAGATCGTGAAGGAAGTTTCCTCTGTTGCCAATATCCAGGATGCTAAGGTTTTGGTATCCGGCGGCCGTGGAATCGGCGGACCCGAGAACTTCAAGATTCTCGAGGATCTGGCTGCCTGCTTCAAGGGCGGCATGGTTTCCTGCTCTCGTGCTGTTGTGGATTCCGGATGGAAGCCTAAGGATATGCAGGTTGGACAGACCGGTAAGACCGTCCGTCCTCATGTATATTTCGCAATTGGTATTTCCGGCGCTATCCAGCACGTAGCCGGTATGGAAGAGTCTGACATCATCATCGCTATTAATAAGGATGAGAATGCTCCTATCTTTGACGTAGCTGACTACGGTATCGTTGGCGATCTGAATAAGATCGTGCCTGAGCTGACCAAGAAGATCCAGGAGGAGAATGCCGCAAAGGCATAATTAAGGTAATTCACCGGCTTAATACCGGTCTTTGAACCAAGTAAGTAAAGAATAGGCCGTCCGCCCCATAGCCGGGGCAGGGCGGCCTTTCGCATAAAAAATGGCGCCGTCTATATCTATAGCGGCGCTGTTTTGGGGCAGGGGATGAGGTTAGAAGCCATGAGCCGCGGAGGAAGGGTCTGTCCTCTCAGCCCGCGTCCCTTCTCCCCCAATCTCTCTGGCACAAGGGCTTCCCACAAATACGAAAATTCCGTGAAATCCCCTTTGATCAATAGCGAATTTCAAGGAAACGTGATATAGTTATCCCTAATTATGAGAAAACAAATCCTAATCTTTTTATTTGTGGTGTCAGTGCTGGCCTTCCTAATCCTAGGCTGGTACTCTTTCCGGCATCAGCCCCCAAGAGAAGGGTGGTCAACCCATTACGATGATTTACTGTTTGATGTCAATGGACATGGGATTATGACAGCAGTCCGTGCCTTTACGGATAAGGAGAATCCCAATGACAACAGAAATCATAGGATTTTTCTTCCTTCCTATGCAAATCTCAATGAAACCAGGATTTCTTTTAAGAACGCCTTCTATTTTGAGTGTAAGGATGAGACGGGACATGCCATTCGCTTTTCAGATAATGATGTGGTAACAGGAATTGAGATAGGACGGATGTACGAAGGCTCCTTTTTGAATAAGAGGGGGGAGGTCATGGAGTCCGGCGGATTCCAGGTATTGCAGTCCGGAGACCTCAGCTCCGCCTTTATTACTACTAAAACCGGGGGAATGGACTTCATTCATGAAGACAAGAACTACCGGGAAAAGGGGCAAATGATCCTCCTAAAACCCGACGGCAGCCAGGAATACTTCCAGTCCATTGACTGCCTAAAGGGACACGGCAATACCACCTGGGAGCAGGACAAGAAATCCTATGAGGTCATTCTGAAACGGAAGTCTGACCTTTTTGGTCTGGGTAGCGCAAAGAAATGGCTTCTCATGGCTAATTGTATGGATCCCTCCCAAATCCGGAATTCCATTGTATATGGAATGGCCGAGGCGGTAGGACTACGGGGATCGGCCCGGATGAGGTATCTGGATCTCTACCTGAATGGGGAGTATAAGGGACTCTACCAGCTTTCCGAGAAGGTGGAAATTGCCGATAACAGGCTGGAAATCTCCAATCTGCAATACCGCAATGAGAGTGAGAATTTCATTCTGCCCTACCGGGCGGAGAGGATATCGGAGAATGGAGCGGGAGATTCCCTGCGGGTCGGATATGACCTGGAAAACCTCCCTGCAGATATTACCGGGGGCTACCTCATAGAGCATGATTATGGAGAGAAATTCGAAGCGGAGCCTAGCAAGTTTAGGACCGAGAGTGGGGATAAATACGTCATTCGCAGCCCGAATTTCGCTGATATACGGGAGGTCCGGTATATTGCGGATCTTTTCCAGGATCTGGAGAACCGGTCCGGAGACGGCAGCCCTATGGATGACCTCATAGATCTGGAGAGCTTTGCGGATAAATACATTCTAGAAGAATTTGTGAAGAATGACGGCGCCGGTACGACTAGTTCCTTTTTCTATAAGGATTCGGATAGTGTGGATCCCCTGATTTATGCGGGACCTGCCTGGGACTATGACCGGGCCCTGGGGCAGGGCGGTACGGTGACACAGGTCAGTACAACCCTGAATTTCTGCACAAATCACATTCAGAATACTGAGGTTTTCTATAATCTCTATACTAGGCATCCTGAATTCCAATCCCAGGTGAGAAAGGACTTCCGGGACAAGTTCCTGCCCTATATTGAAAGGCTGCTTAATGAAGGCATGATTGACGGCTATTTCGCGGAGGTTCAGAAGGACCGGGATATGGATTCCGTCCGTTGGCGCAAGAGCCCTCAGGACTTGGTGGATCAGGCCGAGGCAATTAAGGTCTTCATAAAGGAAAGGACGGCATTTCTGAAGAGACTGTGGGTTGACGGTGAGACCCTGCGTTATGTACAGATGCCGGATGACAATCTGAATCGGCATCCCACGGTGGGTGTGCTGGATGGAGAGCCCCTGGTCAGACTGCCCGGCAGCAAGTCCAGAAAGGGTCAGGAAAACTGGCACTGGGAGGACTCGGAAACGGGCCAGATCATAGAAGACCATACACCTATCACAAAGGACATGACCTTGATTGCAGTAGATGACTGATGTCTTGAGGGAGTGGCAGATTCTGTCGAAAACGCCGGGTCGGCCCGTTTGAAGGGCAGAGACGGCAGGCAGGAGAAGACGGGCTTGAACCATTGATAGAATTAGAAGTGGAGCCGGGACGGCCCGTTTGAAGGACAGAGACGGCAGGCGGTCAGAAGCATAGACACAGATAAGTCCGGTTTTCATATGTGACATAATAAAAGGCAAAAGGAGGCGTTGCCAATTGCTAAAAATATTGGAAAAAGCCATAGGAGGGGATTCCGTAGGCTATCGCCATGAGTTTAAGTATCTGGGGACCGATAATGAGCTTAAACTCCTGAAACTCAGGCTAAATGGTATTATAAGGCCTGATTCCCACGCAAGGGAGGACGGCACCTATCTCATTCGGAGTATTTACTTTGATGATATAGATGACCGCTGCCTTCATGAGAATGAGGACGGGGTGGACCCCAGATCCAAATACCGAATCCGCATTTATAATTGCGATAACTCTAGAATTTCCCTGGAGGAAAAGAAGAAGGAGAGCGGGAAATGCCACAAGATTTCTGAGCGCCTGAATATGGATAGCTTTCGCATGCTGGTTTATGGAGAGGAGAATCCGGGTCTGGAGGCCAAATGCGGCTTCCTGGTGAAAAAGCTCATGACCCTTAGGAGGACCAGGCTCATGAAGCCAAAGGTCATCGTGCAATATGTGAGAACTCCCTATATCTGTCCCTTAGGTAATGTTAGGATTACCTTTGACCGGGAGATTTCTTCATCCCCTGACATCGATGATTTCTTTTCTCCTTCGCTGAGGGTGCGGCCGGTGCTTCCCATAGGACAGAATCTCCTGGAAGTCAAATATGACGAGTTTCTCCCGGACTATATTGAGATGGCCCTTCGAAACCGCACACTTCGCTATACCACTTTTTCAAAGTATTATATGTGCCGTTGCTATGACCTATAGGGCAGGCAATTTCATTAGAAATATCTGTCAGATCAGATTCCCGCAAAGGGAGGTATTTCCCGGAAGCGGCCCCTCAGCTTGGAAGCCCTAAGCTCATTGGGCTCCCGCAAGGGGGAACCCGTTCCCCGTAGGATCCGGGGGTTTGGGATGGCGGGCTTATGGGATTAGTAGGAATTTGAGAAATAATGTCAATCACCTGTTCCCTGGGACAGTGATCATAGATTTAAGTCTCGGTCAGAAGACCGCATGCAGAGGCTTCTGCAGATAATTATAAGGAGGATAATATGAGTTTCAGTGATCTTTTCAGCGAGTTTTTCATGCAGGGTTTTTCCGGAAGGGATGTAGGCACAAAGGAGATAATCATAACCTTAATTATTACCTGTGTCCTGTCCCTGTACATCTTCTTTGTCTATAGGGCGGTTACCCGCAAAACCTTTTACTCAAAGAACTTTAATATTTCCCTGGCCTGTGTGGCAATCATTACAACAGCCATTATCCTGACTATCCAGTCCAGCCTGGTGGTGTCTCTAGGTATGGTCGGCGCCCTGTCCATCGTGAGATTCCGTACGGCTGTTAAGGAGCCCATGGATCTGGCATTCCTCTTCTGGGCCATCAGTATCGGCATCATGTGCGGTGCGGGAATGACGGAGATAGCCGTGCTCTCGTCCCTGGTCATTACTATTATGATAGTCCTTCTGGAGCTGATTCCCATTGCCCGCTGTCCCATGATACTGGTGGTCAATGCAGACTTTTCCGAAGAAATTGACAATCGGATTGAAGAGGCGGTAAAGAAGAACTGCAAGTTTTTCCGCGTCAAGTCCCGGAATATCTCCAATGGCAGGGAGGATTTGGTTTACGAGGTACGTTGTAAGGATGAGAAGGCTCTGGCAAGGGATGTGGCCGCAGTTGAAGGCGTGACTTCATCCTCTGTGCTGCGCCATGATGGAGAAGTAACGCTATGAGGTTTTCCTCTCTAATATGTACAATTCTATTTCTATTCTGCCTCACGGGCTGTTCGGGAGCCGGGACGGAGAACCTGGAACTGGGTATGGCGGACATTCAGAATGAGAAATATGAGGATGCCCTTCAGAAATTTGAGAAGGCGGAGAAGCTGGGGGAGGATCCGGAGCTGGTCTGCCGCGGTAAGGGTATTGCCCGTATGGGACTGGCGGACTATGAGGGGGCCGCCACGGATTTGACACAGGCTCTTTCAGAGTGCAGGGGCAGTGTCACAGACTTGGAATATGACATCTCCTTCTATCTGGCAGTGGCCCAGTTCAGAAGCGGAAATCTGGCCGGGGCCATTGATACCTATGATGCTATTCTGGATTTGGACCGGAATAATCCGGATGCCTATTATCTCAGGGGCAAAACCAAGCTCTCCATGGGGAATAAGGATGAGGCATTGAGGGATTTCAACGCGGCCATACGCTTTGATTCCTCCAATCCGGATCTCTATATTAATGTCTATGAATGTATGGCTGACGCGGGGTATGCGGAGGAAGGGGAAACCTTCCTAAAGTCGGCCATGCAGCTCACCCATATTAACGGTTTCCAGAAGGGAAAGCTCTATTATTGGATGGGGGATTATGACAGTGCCAAGTCTGCCCTGGAGGAGGCCAGGGGGGACGGCAGCGATGAGAGCGTCATCCTCTACCTGGGTAAGAC
>JAILCB010000091.1 GCA_024680595.1 Lachnospiraceae bacterium
CCTTGACAGAGGAAATGTGACAGCCTTTAGTATAGAGCAAAGCCTGCGGGTACAGCACAGTGCATAGACCGGCAAGTGCGGCAATAAAGGTTGTCACGGATTTATACTGTAAAGGCTGAAAATGCCGGTGAAAAAGCCGAAAACCTAGTGTAGAGGCTAAAAAATGCTAGTATAAAATAACTCTTGATACGGCTAAATAATAATAAGGACGCGTTTTTGATTTGTTTCACGCAAATACTGTAGTAATTGGATTTCCCGGCTTTTCCGGTCGGAGGAAGACATAAGGAAATGAAAAGAATTTCAATGGGGCTGTCGGTCCTGCTTATGACCGCAGTCCTGCTTATGGGCTGCGCTAAGGCGCAGCCCATTTCCAAATCAGATTTCGTTCTGGATACCATAGCGACCATAACGGTTTATAATGGCGGAACGGAGGAAATATTAAATGAAACCTTTGAGCTTTGCAGATATTATGAGCGTCTTTTCTCTGTTACAAAGGAGAAGTCCGATATCGGCAGGATTAACCTGGCAAAAGGGCAGAAGGTGACCGTGTCCCAGGACACCCTGAATCTATTTCAGGCGGCGGTCTACTATGGGGACTTGACGGATGGAGCCTTTGATGTCACCATTTATCCTGTGTCCAGGCTCTGGGATTACAAGAGCGAGGAACCCAAACCGCCCTCTGACGGGGAAATTCAGGCGGCCCTTGCCCATGTGGACTATAGGAAGATTGAGATCTTTCCTGAGGAGTCCGCGGTCCGGCTCATGGATCCCGAGGCCATGGTGGATTTAGGCGGCATTGCAAAAGGCTATATAGCAGACCGCTTAAAGGATTACCTGCTCTCCAAAGGCGTAGAGGACGCTATTATTAATTTGGGAGGAAATGTAGTAGCCATGGGCTCAAAGTCTGAGGGAGAGGCCTTCCGAATCGGGTTACAGAAGCCCTTTTCCGATACCGGAGAGGTTTTGACTACAGTGGAGGCCAGTGATCTCTCTGTGGTCAGCTCCGGCTCCTATGAGCGCTATTTTTATTATAAAGACAAGCTTTATCATCATATTCTGGATCCCAAAACCGGATATCCGGCGGACTCGGGATTGAATGGCGTCACCATTCTGTCGGAGAAATCCATGGATGGGGACGCACTCAGCACATCCTGCTTTGTTCTAGGCGAGAAAGCGGGGCAGGAGCTACTGCAGAAATTAAATCAGCAGGGGAAGACCTTCCGTGCGATTTTTGTTGACAAAAAGAACGAATTCCATAAAATTGGTTTTGAATAGATGAATTATTACAGGGCTTTCAGGGCAAATAGTTGCCGGTGCAGGGACTAGTTCCCAAAAAGCCACATTCTAGGCGGAGGTAGAAGACATGTCCATGCTGCGCGGAGAGGATGAGGATTATGTGGACGGCAGAAAGACTAGGGTGCGCTTTGTTCTAGGCTGTATCATGGGTATTTCTGCAGTCTTTCTGGTATTGCTTCTGACCTTTCTCGTGAATAAGAAACCGGATCGCAAGAATACTGCTACGGTTGCTACAACAAATCAGGAGACGGCTCTTCATAATGATGCCGAGTCCCCCCAGCTGTCCCTATCCGAACTGGCAGGCTCTGACGGCCGCACCAGTGACGAGATGGATTTTTGGCATATGTATGACAAGCCAAAGGCGGATACTAGCCGGATTGTGCCCCATTCGCCCAGGACAGGCGGGGATGACCGGATTTCGGAGAATGAGATTGAAGAGGAGCCTCTGGAGGAGGAAGAGGAAGAGGATGAAGAAGAGGAGAATGCCGGCGGAAATACCACTATTTCGGAGAATGAGCATGATAAGAGGGTGAGTCAGGTAGAGGAGCGGTCGGAGGCCGCTTTGGGAGTTTTTGACCTAAACCAGCTCACAGAAGGGGTGGCGGATTTCGCCAAGGTTGAGACCGGTATAAAGGAGAATACCTATTCTCCGGATTCCTTCCGCTATGACGGGATATGGAAAGATTACACCCTTAATGACAAGCGCACTTCTTTCCGGGGAATTGATGTATCCAAATATCAGAAAAATATCAATTGGCAGATGGTCGCGTCCTCCGGAATTGATTTTGCCATGCTCCGTATGGGTTCCAGAGGCTATAATAGCGGACGGGTGGTCATTGATGACGAGTTTAATAATAATCTGAAGGGCTGTTCCGCCAATGGCATTAATATGGGCGTTTATTTCTATTCCCAGGCCGTGACCCCGGAGGAGGCGGTGGAAGAGGCGAATTACTGTGTCGGGGCGGTTCAGGGCTACGAGATAGCATATCCTATTGTATTTGATACTGAGGAAATAATTAATGACAGTTATCGGACGGAGAGTCTTTCCAAGGAGCAGATGACCGCCATTGCCAAGGCCTTTTGTGATACGGTGAGTTCCTATGGCTTTACCCCTATGATTGGGGCTACCAAGAAGCAGTTTGTCAATCGTTTTGTGCTGAAGGATATTGAGCCCTATGACTGGTGGCTCTTTGACACGGATGAGGTTTCGGTTTTCCCCTATCGCTATAATATGTGGCAGTATTCCCAGGTGGGCAAGGTGGATGGCATCGAGGGCGCCGTGAACCTGGACATTGCCTTTGTAGACTATACTGTGAGGTAGGAAACGCCTGGAAAGAGCATGTCCTCATGCTCCGTAAGCCATCCGATATTTGTAGACTATACTGTGAGGTAGGAAACGCCTGGTCTTCAGGTTTTTTGGCCCGGGATTCATTGTCCCGGGCCCTTTCATTTCATCGAAGAGCCGCCGGGATGAAATTTGTCGGCTAAAGCCGACCAGCGGCTCGTGGAAGAGGGTGCGATTTGAATCTTCCCTACTCGATTAAATACATTTCTCTTTGATTTTCGCGACCGGAAATCCGCTGTCTATATACCAAGGTTTCCCACATATCCGTCAAGGGAGCACAAGCACCCGCTGTACCTATGCCTTGGAAATTGTCCATATATCCGTCAAGGGAGCACAAGCGCCCGCTGCACCTATGCCTTGGAAATTGTCCATACATTCGTCAAGGGAGCACAAGCGCCCGCTGTACCTATGCCTTGGAAATTGTCCATACCTTCATCAAGGGAGCACAAGCGCCCGCTGTACCTATGCCTCGGGAATTGCCCATACCTTCATCAAGGGAGCACAAGCGCCCGCTGTACCTATGCCTTGGAAATTGTCC
>JAILCB010000105.1 GCA_024680595.1 Lachnospiraceae bacterium
TATAGGATTCAGGATGGGAGTGTACAAATCCCACACTACGGATTCCTTTCTCCTTCCATTTCTTAAACTGCTTGTCCATTTCCTCGACATCATAAGAATAGGAAGCGCTGGTGTTAATAGATTTGCAGTCAAAGCACCAGGTATCAATTTTCTTTACGTCCGCGCTGCAGGCCAGCATGCCGCCTGTCTCCGGCCGGTGGATTCCAACGGTCTGACGGAATTCATCCAAAACATTGGTGGCAAAAAATATCCTATTATTGGCTACCCCGTTTTTTTCCTCCCTAATATATCCGTATCTCCTATTCATTGAATTCTCCTCTCCGTCAGCAAATTTATTCTCCTTATCAAGTTCAATTACCACAGGCTCCATCACAGGTCCAAGAATGTTGGTCAATAATTGAACCGTCGCTCTTCCCGCAAACCCCAAAGCTCGTACTATCATCCGGAAGGTTCCCTTAGGCAAGGTCTCCGTGTCCTGCTCTCCTCCCCGGAAGGTTCCCTTGGGCAAGGTCTCCGCGTCCTGCTCACCCCCTCGGAAGGTTCCCTTGGGCAAGGTCTCCGCGTCCTGCTCTCCTCCTCGGAAGGTTCCCTTAGGCATTGTATTCATATTCACATCTCCTTTCTGAAAATATCCCCACTCCTTGATTTCACAGTTACCAGTTACCAGCACTTCATCATTCTTTGTCATAAAAAATACCTCCATTAAAATTAAAAAATCTCTACTATGATAATCTGCGACTTTATTTACCAGGCTTGCGGGTCAGTCCCCCCTTTCTCCTTTCTATCCCCGCCGCCTCACTGCACAATAGGATATCATTCCCAAAATCTCTAACCGCTCCCATATCGGAAAAACAAGTTACCAAATTATTTTCTTTCATCCCATGGCTATAAACTCCTGATATTCCTTGGAATGCATGACATCATATCGGGGAACTGTGACTGGCTTTTTTCCCGACTGCATCACAATTACCTGGCCGGTAGGCGCATACATTATGTCAAAAACAGGACGATCCAGCCGTTGGGATACGTTTCTACAGGTTGTCAAATCCATTCCCCCCGGGAAATAAACATAGCAGGAGCAGTTATTAAGGATATTAGCTGCCTCAGCTTCCGGATAGAGTGAAAGCAGCTGGGCCTCGCTTTGCAAAAGCATCATGGCACTTAGTCCCGCTGCCCGAAAAACAGCAATATGCTTCGAATAATCATTAATCCTTGCCGCACAGGCGAAATCATCAAACATGAGCCTGACATTTCTCGGGAGCTTCTGATTCTCACACTCTTCCGCATATTCCAGTAACTGTTTGATGGCGGTACTGAACAAAAGATTGGCAAATAAGTACAGCGACACATTGACTGGGGATGTAATAATAATTAGGGATGACTTCTCCCTCGCCAGTCTTTTGAAATCAATCACTTTTTTCCTCCTCATCATTTCCCGAATCGGATCCGGAAATAAGCGTCTCAAGGCTTTTGCCAAGGAATCCCGAACGCAGCCCCCTGTCCCATAGGGCAGCTGCTGAAAATCCGCAAATGCAGTAACGGCCTGACAGTTCCCCGCTCTCTCCTTTATATGGAGAAAATAGGTATCTAATGACGTCTTTATTCCTTTGCTATTCTCCTCAATAGTCAGTCGATCAAATAGCTCCAATACATCCGACATAGTTGCCTTTTCCTCTGTCATCATAGTGGCAAGTATCAATGAACTGAGAAGGCTTACGGCGCTATCGTTCCAGTAAATATCCTTTGTGTTCTTTGAATCCGGATCCGCAAGGACAATATTTTTGGACAGATCCTCTACATCTAGATAAGAACCAAGATATCTGACCGGGTCAAAGGCCACGGTGCTCTTTTCCGGACAAGTCAAATCACATATTTCTGTTCTATAGCCTTTCAATTTCTGATACTTCGATATTTTCCTGGCCTCCCCCACCTTTGAATACGTTCCTATCATGCTGCTTTCATTCATATTTAATATAGTGGGAAGCATTACCGACATAGACTTTCCCGTTCCAGAGCATCCAACCACCATCTGATTATTATTGGGTCTGGCCATTCCTATTCCATCCTCTGCAAAACAACCTTCACCTAGTATTACCCTATCCATCTTCATGCTCCTTTAGAATCAATCATAAATATCATTTATTAGCGGTCAGAAAGCTTATCCTCCTTTCAAATATACAACAGAATTTTTTGAAGCTATGCTTTCCTCCATCTCCATTTCTTCCACTGATTATACGAAAACCAGCAGAGCCAACTTCCTATCTATCGGAAAAAAAAGTAATAAAAATCCCCTATGGAGCAGATTTCATATCTCCACCATAGGGGATTTCCTTCCTTTATAAAGCTTCAGCTCATTTCCTATAAATGAGATTAATCAGATACTCTGATACAAAACAATATCATCTTTCCCTTTCCTCCCTCTCCTTTAGGCCCTGTCTCTCCATCAATTTCATCTGATCCTTTAACTTGTTCTGCAGGATTACCGCCAGCTTATCCTTGGAATCCTTCAGATGTATATTCGATCCAAACCTCAATAAACGTATGGCCATATCCTTACGATCTTCTTTGAACCAAATCCCGCAGGCGCGGGATAGCCTTTCTTCTTAACCTCCGCCGTTGCATTGGCGGCTTTTTTCTTTTATTATAGTCTCATCCCAAAAAGAAAGAATCCCTATGGATGATAGCTCAGTTTGGCGACCCAGTTCTCATTCCATAAGGATTCCCCTACGGTTATGAGTCTATCTTTTTTTACTTCAAAAATCAAGTCCTGCCGCGCACCTCCGGGTCAGAAGCCGTCCTCCTGCATTAACGGTCAGTCTGTACGCAACGTCTTTAACAGCGCGGTCCGCCGTGCAGGCCTCTCGGACCGCAGATTTGTACTGCACAGCTGCCGTCATTATGTAGAGTCTAGAAAAATGGTGAGTCTTTCGCAAATGTTCTGTATTTATGAGTATCCAGAGTCAAAAGACTCACCATTTAGTTTTTACAATGATTTCAAAAAACTCATTAGATCCTCATCTTTTGTCCAATCCTCATAGTTCTGTTCGGGAGCGATATCCTTACAGGCAGATTCTATCGCTTTCCGTTTCTGCTCCGTGTCAATCTTTGCATAGATCTCAGTAGTTGAACAATCCACATGCCCCAAAAAATCGCGGATATATATCAGATTGATTCCTGCGCGAACCATATGTACTGCTTTACTATGCCGAAATACATGTGGTGTGACTGAAAAATCAACCTCGAGTCCTTGTTTTTTTGCAAGCTCTACATATTTGTTGATGATATGAGCAATCCCCCAGCGGGAAAGCTGCCCTTTCCGCTGATTGACAAACAGGAAATTATCACCTTTACTGATTCCAGGCCGAAACCGGCAATTGTCGAGGTAGGATTCCAGCAGTGTTTTTGTGCTGCCCATGATCGGGACCTGCCGGTCCTTATTACCTTTCCCGTGAAGGGTAATAATTGCTGGACTTTCTAAACGAGTATCTTTCACTTTTACATCACAGAGTTCCTGCACCCTGGCACCTGTATCATACAGAAGGGATAGCATCACTTTATCCCTGTAAGATTCCCAGGTATCACCCAACGGCTGAGCAAGCAAAATCTGCATCTGTTTTTCTGTAAGATACGGAACTACCGTTTTTCTGGACTTCTTGTAAGGAATCCTTAGAACTGACTG
>JAILCB010000111.1 GCA_024680595.1 Lachnospiraceae bacterium
GAATACGGTGGATGGGCTGAAGAATATTGCCCGAATCGACTTGTGCGTTATTGACACGGACGGAAAGACTCTGGCAACTACTTTCCAGGATTTCAGCGCTTCAAAGGATGATGTTCTTGCCTTTACCCAGTCTCCTGCGGACAGCCAGGAGATACGGGGTCATCAATATTTCAAGATATATGACGATGACGGTCAGCTCTCCTTTGTGCTGATAGCCTTTGGAACTAGCGATGATGTCTATATGGTTGGGAAGATTGCGGCTTTCCAGATTCAGAATCTGCTCGTTGCCTATAAGGAGCGTTTTGACAAGGATAATTTCATCAAGAATCTCCTTTTAGACAACCTTCTGCTGGTGGATATTTTCAACCGGGCCAAGAAACTCCACATTGAAACGGATGAGAAGCGGGTTGTTATTATAGTCGAGACAGATTCGGACAGCAATACTTCGGTTCTGGAGGGCATTCGGAGCTTCTCTGCTATTCGTGCACAGGACTTTGTCACTGCCGTGGATGAAAAGAACGTCATTATCGTGAAGGACTTGACAGAGGATGATTCTCCTGAGATTATTGAGCAGAATGCCCAAAGGCTCTTGGATGTCCTTAGGAGTGACGGCAGGCAGAGGATTCGGATTTCCTATGGTACCACGGTGAATGAGATAAAGGATGTGAGCCGGTCCTATAAGGAGGCCAAAATGGCCCTGGATGTAGGCAAGATCTTCTTTGAGGAGAGAGATATCATTGCCTATAGTTCCCTGGGTATCGGCCGCCTCATCTATCAGCTCCCCATCCCCCTTTGCAAAATGTTTATCGGGGAGATTTTCAGCGGGGAGTCACCGGACAAGTTTGATGAAGAGACCATTACTACTATAAATAAGTTCTTTGAGAATTCCCTGAATGTGTCTGAGACCAGCCGCCAGCTTTATATTCACAGAAATACGCTGGTTTACCGTCTGGATAAGCTGCAGAAGGTGACCGGTCTGGACCTAAGGGTTTTTGAGGACGCCATTACTTTCAAGATTGCTTTAATGGTGGCCCGGTATATGAAGTATATGGAGACAAATTTCTGATGATTATATTGGAAGATGTTAGTAAAACCTATTCGACCGGTTCCCCGGCCCTGAATAATATCAGCCTTCACGTGGAGAAGGGGGAGTTCGCCTTCATTGTTGGAGACAGCGGTTCGGGTAAGTCTACCCTGATTAAGCTGCTTTTGAGGGAACTGACCCCAACCAGTGGGCGAATCGTGGTAAATCATACGGATGTGGGACGGCTGCGGCACAGAAAGATCCCCCGTTACCGCAGGGGAATCGGGGTAGTGTTTCAGGATTTCCGCCTTTTGAAGGACCGGAATGTATATGAGAATGTAGCCTTTGCCCAGAGGGTGATATCCGTACCAGCCAGGCAGATTCGTAAGAATGTGCCCAGTGTCCTGTCTCTGGTGGGGCTGGCGGAGAAGTACAAGTCCCGGCCCAAGGAGCTTTCCGGAGGTGAGCAGCAGAGGGTGGCCCTGGCTCGGGCCATTATTAATAAGCCTCCCATCCTTTTGGCGGATGAGCCTACGGGAAACCTGGACCCCAGAAATTCCTGGGAAATCATGAAGCTTTTGGAGCAGATTAATAAAAACGGTACAACAGTATTAGTGGTGACACATAACCGGGAGATAGTGAACGCTATGAAAAAGCGGGTTATTACCATGCGGAAGGGTGTCATTGTGAGTGACCAGAAAAAGGGCGAATATATCGATGAAGATTAGTGCATTTTTCTTTGCCATCGGACAGGGGATCAAGAACATCTTCCGGAACAAAATGTTTTCTCTGGCAACCGTTGCCACAATTTCCGCCTGTGTTTTCCTGTTTGGTGTCTTTTATTCTGTAGTCCTGAACTTTTCGAACATGGTGAAGAAGGCTCAGGAGGGCGTGGCGGTAACGGTGTTCTTTGACGAGGGCATTTCCGATGAGAGGATTCAGGAAATTGGAAATGAAATCAGCACCAGGGCGGAGGTTTCAAAGATTGTCTTTGTCTCTGAGGAGGAAGCCTGGGATACCTTCAAGAAAGAGCAGTTAGGCGATTATGTGGACAGCTTTGGGGACGACAATCCTCTGGAGGGAGACTCCAATTACGAGATTTATATGAATGATGTCTCCATGCAGGAAGGGCTGGTCCAGTACATAGAATCCATTGATGGGGTGAGGCGGGTCCGGAAATCCGCTGTGGTGGCCACCATGCTGACCTCCATTAATTCCCTAATCGGCTATGTCTCTATGGGAATCATCTTGATTTTGCTGGCGGTTTCCATCTTCCTTATCAGTAATACGGTAGCCATTGGTATTACTGTGCGGCGGGAAGAGATTGCCATAATGAAGTACATTGGAGCCACAGACTTTGTAGTGAGGGCGCCCTTCGTTATAGAGGGTATGCTTTTGGGCCTTATCGGAGCCTCCTTGCCATTGGTGGCCATCTATTATATCTATGAGAAGGTGGTAGACTATGTGGTCAAGAGATTTAATGTTCTGAATTCTCTGCTGGAATTCCTGCCGGTTAAGGAAATTTTTTCAACTCTGGTGCCGGTGGCTCTGGTTTTAGGAGTAGGAATTGGATTTTTGGGAAGCTTTACTACGGCGCGTAAGCATTTGCGCGTATAAATTCTTGAGGTTATTTAACTGTGGAAAGTAGAAAGTTCTGGGCGGGGTGTATTTCCGGAATCCTTGTTTCGATTGCGGTAGTATGCCTCGTGTTTTTTGGAAATAAACTTCATCAAATGTTTTCGGGAGGGACGCCGGCTGTTGCCGATGCTCCCATGTTGTATTCCACTGAAGTCCAGAAAAAGGTGGACAAACTGAATTCCATGATTGACTTTTACTATGTCAATTATAAGGACAGCGATGAGGGACTTACTAAGGAATCCCGGGCTGAGGGTATGTATAAGGGACTGGTGGGGTCTCTCAATGATCCCTATTCGGAATACTATACGGCCAAGGAATATGAGGCTTTGAAGGAATCTGTCAAGGGTTCCTTTGAGGGGATCGGGGCCTCTATCAGTATGGATAGGGTTAGCCGGGAGTTTACTATAGTTAGCTTCACCGAGAAATCCCCGGCCAGGGATGCGGGCATGGAGCTTGGGGATATTTTCTACATGGTGGACGGGCAAAAGGTGGATGGCCTGACTCTATCCGGCCTGGTGGCTATTGTACGGGGAGAAAAGGGTACTACAGTTCATCTGACCATGCTCCGGGGAGAGCGGCGTGAGAAGGTAGATATCGATGTTGTCAGGGACTCCATTGAGTCCAAGACGGTTTCTGTCAATATGTTGGATGACGGTATCGGATATATGATTATTGCTGAGTTCGACACCGTGACTGTGGGCCAGTTCCGGGAGGGCCTGGAGACGCTGAAGGCGGCCGGAATGGAGAAGTTCCTCTTGGATCTAAGGGGGAATCCCGGAGGCAGCCTGGGGTCTGTATTGGAGATTGCAGATGACATTCTTCCCGCCTGCCGGGTAGTCTATACCAAGGATAGCCAGGGCAATGAAAAGGATTATAATTCCTCTGACAAGGAGAAGCTGGAAATGCCCATGGTAGTTTTGGTGGACGAAGGCTCAGCCAGTGCCTCGGAGATTTTGGCAGGAGCCATAAAGGATATGAAATGGGGTACTTTGGTAGGGATGAAGACCTATGGCAAGGGCATTGTGCAGAATGTCTTTTCATTGGAGGACGGCAGTGCCATTAAGCTCACGACTTCCAGGTATTTCACCCCCAGCGGCAATAATATCCAGGGAATTGGCATTGAGCCCGATGTGGAGGTGGAATTTGATATGGAACGGTACGAAAAGGAAGATTATGATAATCAGAAAGAGGAGGCCATCCGGATTCTGAAAAAAATGAAATAAGAGACTTCTTTTAGTTGGAAATGTATTTGAATAATCGAGCAGGGGAGAGATTCTCCCCTGCTCGATTTGACTTTGCCCCCTCTCAGGCCTGGCAGCCCTGGATGAGGGGGTGGGTCCTGGGCGATGGGCTGGTCTTGAGCTTGTCCGGAGCGCAGGAAGACTCATGAGACTTGGGCTCTGAGCTTAGCCCCCTCAGGCCTGTCAGCCCTGGATGAGGGGCTGGTCCTGAGCTTCATTGGCCCGCAAACATGGAAAAAACCGCCGGCCATACGCTAATATGACCGGCGGCTTGATTAAGGAGCTGGAAACCTTGGAATGGTTTCCAACATATCAGGGTTTACATGAATGCAGTTCAACTATAAATTGATTACATCAGCTTCCTGAACATTGCATCGAAGTCCTCAAGAGAAGCGGGCTTGGGATTTCCAGGTGCGCAGGCATCATCAAATGCAGACTGGCAAAGGAAAGGCAGATCCTCTTCCTTCAGCTTCTCCAGCTTGGTAGGAATTCCTACATCGACGGAAAGCTGGCGAACTGCGTCAACAGCGGCCTTCCTGTAGGTCTCCTGATCCATGCCCTCGGTATCTACGCCAAGAGCCTCAGCGATGTGCTTAAACTTGTCACCGGTGCACTCTGCGTTGAACTCCATAACGATGGGAAGCATCATAGCGCAAGCTACGCCGTGAGGGGTGTCATAAACAGCGCCCAGGGTGTGAGCCATGGAATGAGCGATTCCAAGTCCAACATTGGAGTAAGCCATAGCGGTAACATACTGTGCAAGAGCCATTCCCTCACGTCCGTCGGGATCATTGTCAACGGCCTTACGAAGGTTCTCGCCGATTAACTTAATGGACTCCAGATTCAGGCAGTCAGAAAGCCTCCAGGCAGCGCCTGTGGTGTAGCCTTCAATAGCGTGGGTCAGAGCATCCATACCGGTGGAAGCGGTCAGGCCCTTAGGCATAGAAGACATCATATCGGGATCAACAACAGCTATATCAGGGATATCGTTAGGGTCCACACAGACGAACTTACGCTTCTTCTCTACATCAGTGATAACGTAGTTGATGGTGGACTCAGCACCGGTGCCGCCGGTAGTAGGAACAGCAATGGTGAATACGGTACGCTTCTTGGTGGGAGCTACGCCCTCAAGAGAACGGACATCCGCGAACTCGGGGTTGTTAACGATGATGCCGATACCTTTTCCGGTGTCCATAGAGGAACCGCCACCGATGGTGATCATGAAGTCAGCGCCGGACTTTTTGTAAGCCTCTACTCCATGCTGAACGTTCTCGATGGTGGGATTGGGTTTAATGTCGGAATAGAGCTCGTACTCAATGCCGTTCTTCTCAAGGAGATCAGTGACCTTCTTGGTTACTCCAAATTTTACCAGGTCAGGATCGGAAGCTACAAAAGCCTTCTTCAGGCCCTTAGAAGCAGCAATACCAGGGATCTCATTGATGGCGCCATGTCCATGATAGGATACGCCATTGAGCACGAAACGATTTACAGCCATAATTAAATTCCTCCTTTTTCTTGATAAAGCATAATTGCTATTACAGGCTTTCTATATTATAGCACATTTAATAAAAATGTTACAAGAACTTTACGAAAGTTCTAGAAAATTTATGAAAGAGTTCTTACATATTCGTTAATTTGCGTCCAACCTGCGTTATTTTTGCCGGTAAAGGAGAAGCCCAGTTCTTCCATGGTGCTTCTTTCATCTGCTCTGGAGGAGCGGTAGATGATTCTCTGGACGCCGTGCTTGGACAGGAAGTAGCAGGCCCTGTCGATCATTCCGGGCAGGTCGAAAGGAGCGTCTCCGGAATAGCGGAATTTCATGGCATATTCGTTTTCCACATAGGAGACTTTCTCGTCAAAGGTAATATCATCTGTGGGGATGAAGCCGTCCTTGTCCATGATGGACTGGTATTTCCTGCTGTCCAGTCTGTCGTCTTCTATGGTCAGGGTGCCGATCCAGGCCTTTCCGCTTTCTTCATCCTCAGATGGTACTGACAGGATGATCTTGAAGAGGCCGGTATCGGAGTCCCGGCGCAGCTCTACCGTATGGTCTGTATCGAAGGCCGGATCATAATTGCTTCTGGTGGCATCCCTGTCCAGACCGGCATCTGCCTTGTATACAGGCTCAGGACTGGCAGGCGGTGCAGAATCTTCGGAAGGAGGGGCGGCCTGGTCTGAAGTCTCCGAATCAGAGCCCTGGCCGGAGGAGCTGTCGGAAGAGACCGGGTATACGGCGAAATTCACCATGTCTGCATCATTTGCGCTGGAATCTGTATTCTCCCCAATATTAGAGGCTGAGCCCTCTGCTGCCTCTGCATGAGGCCGGGGTGCTTGGGCCTGCTCTGGCTTTGGTCCGGTCGCTTTGGGGGACATGCCATTAACGTCACCTTCGGCTTCGGTGAGGGTTTTGGCAATGACATCAGCCACCTCGGATACATCGGCCCCCGGGACTTCCTCAAGGACTTTTGCCACTGCGGCGGCAACCTCGGCCTTTTCCTCTGCATATTCCCCGCCGGTCATGGAATTATTGCCTGTCTCATTTGTGGGGCTTTCTGAAGCAGGACTAGAAGGCTGTTTGGCAGCGGGCTTAAATCCCAATACCGCGGGATCTTGCCAGTCGATTTGCCGTGGAGCGTCAACCTGCTCATCGGAATTCTCCGGACCCCCACCATCCATAGCAGCATTCTGAGGAGCGGCATTCTGTATAGCAGCATTCTGGGGAGCGGCATTCTGTATAGCAGCATTCTGGGGAGCGGCACTCTGCATAGAAGAATTCTGTGGAGGGGCACTCTGCATAGAAGAATTCTGTGGAGCGGCACTCTGCATAGAAGCATTCTGTGGAGCGGCACTCTGCATGGCAGAATTCTGTGGGGCGGCACTCTGCATGGCAGAATTCTGTGGGGCGGCACTCTGCATAGCAGAATTCTGTGGGGTGGCACTCTGGGTGGCAGCATTCTGCGAAAAGGCACTCTGCATGGCCGGGTTTTGCACTCCGGGTTCCATCATTCCATATACCTGCACCCCGGCATAGGGAGCCGCCTGATTATTCGGCATTCCCACATAGGGACCAGGGCCGGAAAATCCCATGATTCCGCCGGTCTGTAATCCGGAAAAGGGGTTTAGATCGGGCATTCTGTTGGCCGGGAAGCGGAGTTCAAAAGGGAGCCCCTTCCACAGGATTACCTGCCTATAAAAGGCCTCGATAGCCATAGAGGGGGATAATCCCAGAGAAAGCAGGATTTCCTCGGCATTTTTCTTGATATCGGGGTCCATGTTTGTAAAGACATCATGATTTTTATCCAAAATATTCCCTCCTTTCAGTGCTTGCCGTCTTTATCCCAGTGTGAGAAGCCCCTCATTCATAATGTGGAGGATTTTGACAAACTCATCCCAAAGGGGTCCGATATCTCACTGAAATAAACGCTCCGCGAGGCGTTGAAGGACCGGTGGACCTTCGTTTTGCGCCGACCCTGGCGGAGCAGAGTGCGCAGGGATTGGGTCTGGAAGATGTCAGCTGACGCTGAGGCGAGTCCTGCGCCAGGTCTCGTAAGCGGGACTTGAAAAGGAGCCGGCTAGGGAATTCCGTCTCCAAACGGCACATATAGAAACTATTGTACTCGATTCTCATTTTCATTACAAGAAGAGAGTTTTAACCACAGCACAACCTTTCGTGGACATTTGCGCCGTATTAGGGTAAGATAGCTCTATTGACATCACTTGATATAGGAGGAGAAGCCTTGATTAAACTGTACGAGAATGGAATTTGGCTCATAAATGGCCGCGAAATTGTTGGGGATATAGAACAGGTCCGGCAGAAGACGGGAAAGGAGATTTCAAAGGAAGAGGGTGCTATGGGCACCATGGCCTATGGAATTCTCAAGGCCCACAATACCGGGGAGGACATGGAGGCATTGAGGATGCGCTTTGACTCCCTGACAAGCCACGATATTACTTATGTAGGAATTATTCAGACCGCCAGGGCATCGGGCATGAAGGAGTTTCCCATGCCCTATCTATTGACCAATTGTCATAATAGTCTTTGTGCGGTGGGGGGCACAATTAATGAGGATGATCATATGTTTGCCCTATCTGCCGCCCACAAATACGGGGGAATCTATGTGCCTACCAATATGGCGGTTATCCATAGCGTGAACCGGGAGCTGATGGCAGGCTGCGGCAGGATGATTCTGGGATCTGACAGCCATACCCGCTACGGGGCCCTGGGCACCCTGGCGGTAGGAGAGGGCGGCGGAGAGCTGGCTAAGCAGCTGGTGGGCAGGACCTATGATATTGCCCGCCCTGAGGTGGTTGCAATCTATCTGACAGGAAGTCCCAGACCCGGGGTAGGTCCCCAGGACGTGGCCCTCTCTATTATTGGAGCCGTATATGCCAATGGATATGTGAAGAATAAGGTTATGGAGTTTGTGGGGCCCGGTATTGCCAATCTGCCCATCGAATACAGGAATGGTATTGATGTCATGACTACAGAGACCACCTGCTGGTCCTCTATCTGGGAGACCGATGCCGGGACAGAGGAGTATTTCGCGAACCACGGAAGGCCGGAGGCCTATAAGGAATTGAGGCCCGACAGTGTTACCTACTATGACGGCTGCGTTTATGTAGATCTGGATCAGGTGGAGCCTACCATCGCCCTGCCCATGCATCCCAGTAATGCCATGCCTATCCGGGAGCTTCTGGAGAATCCTGCGGATATTCTCCATGAATGTCAGGAGAAGGCCAATGCCCAGATTAGGGGGGCAAAGATGGATCTGGATTCTAAGGTGAGAGACGGAGCTGTCTTTGTTGACCAGGGCATTGTGGCCGGCTGCTCCGGCGGTACCTTTGATAATATCTGTGCGGTTGCCGATATTATGAGGGGGAAGAGCTGTGGAAACGGCACCTTTACCATGAGTGTTTATCCGGGAAGTATGCCGGCCTATAGGGAGCTCTTGAAGAATGGGGCCCTCTTTGATATTTCAGGGGCCGGGGCCATTATCCGGGAGTGCTTCTGCGGTCCCTGTTTTGGTGCGGGAGATACTCCGGCCAACGGAGAATTCTCCATCCGGCATGCCACCCGTAATTTCCCTAACCGTGAGGGCTCCAAGCCCGGGGAGGGACAGATGGCCGGGGTGGCCCTTATGGATGCCAGATCCATTGCGGCTACGGCTATTAATGGCGGAAAGCTTACTCCTGCTACGGATTTGGATATCGAATACAGTAATCCCACCTATCACTTTGACGGCAGTGTTTATGAGAAGCGGATATATAATGGCTTTGGCAAGGCGGAGCCTGATTATGAGCTGAAGATGGGTCCCAATATTAAGGATTGGCCTAGTCTGCCGGAGCTTACGGAGGACCTGATGCTGAAGGTTGTGTCCTATATTACGGACCCTGTCACTACCACGGACGAATTGATTCCCTCCGGGGAGACTTCTTCATTCCGCTCCAATCCCCTGCGGCTGGCGGAATTCACCCTGTCCAGAAAGGATCCTGATTATGTGGGACGGGCAAAGGATGTGCAGGTGTCTGAAAGAAAGAGGGAGGAGACCGGCGGTATGAGCCTGGAGTTTGAGAGAGTCTATGAACTCCTGGGTCAGAAGGTGAAAGTGGATCCCGCCCATACAGTGATAGGTTCCACCATCTATGCCAATAAACCGGGAGACGGGTCTGCCAGAGAGCAGGCGGCCTCCTGTCAGAGGGTTCTGGGGGCGTCTGCCAATATTGCCAGGGAATATGCGACAAAGCGCTATCGGTCCAATTGTATTAACTGGGGAATGGTTCCTCTTGTGACAGAGAGGCCGGAGGAGTTTGCCCTGGGAGACTTTGTCTTCCTGCCGGGTATCCGGAAGGCGGTACTGGAGGGAACCGGAGAAGTCAAGGCCTATGTGGTAAAGGGCGACGGGAGGATCATTGAGACAGCTATGTCCACGGGAAGCCTGACAGATGATGAGCGCCAGATCATTGCCGACGGATGCCTCATTAATTATTATAGAAAGCATTGAGAATAGAATATCAATGATTTGGAGTCAGTATAAGTGAAAAAGCCGTCCGGGCCTGCCTGTGATTTAGGATAATCATGGGGGGTCCGGACGGTTTGTATGTGGGCCGGGAGCCAAAGCTTCAGGTGCCGCCTGCGTAATGATTAGGTTTGGGTGAAGCCCGGGCGGTCAGGGGGAGGCCCGGGCTTAGAATGGCCGTTCTCCCTGTCGCTTTTCCTTATGGGTCTGTGATTTGCAGTTCTAGCTATTCTCCTTTTTCCAATACATTAATCCGATACAGCCCGGGCCGCTATTGACGGAGATGGCGGCAGAGGCCTGTTGAATTATTACTTCCTCAAACTGGTAGGGCTGGACCATTTGACGGAGTTCGAGCAGTTCATTTTCCGATAGCTCCGTATAAGTGATAAAGAGCAGTTTTTTATCGGCCCGACGGTTTTTCTTCAAATTCTTTCGTATATATTTTTTCCAGGAGTCTTCCCAGTTACCTACATAGAATCGGCTGGGTTTCATTCTGCCATTCTTCACATGGATTACAGGATGGAGGTTTAGTGTGGCGCAGATATCGGCTGTTCGTTTATGAAAACGGTCAGCCATCACAAGAGGACCGGCATTCTTGAGTATGAAATTGGAGTTAAGCTCCTTTTTTATATGGTCTATTTCATCTAGAATTTTCTGCTTGTCATAGCCTAAATTGGCCATTTCACAGGCCTTTAGCACAATTACGCCCATGCCGCTGGACAGGTGCCCGGAATCTACTACCGTTACATTGTCAAAGGCCTTGGCTGCTTCCAGGGCCCTTTCATAGCTCCTGCTGGTGTTTTTTGCCAGGGTTATATGGAGAACCTGTTGGGTGTGGACCAGTTCCCTGGCAAAGAATTCCTGATACTCTTCTACAGACGGAGGATCTGAGTGGGCGCTCCTTTTATCATCTCTGGTATATTCCAGAATGCCCTCTGCATCCGTTTCTATGCCGTCCAGGAATATGCCCTCCTCCGTACAGACATGGAAAGGAATCACATGAATATTATATTTCTTCACGTACTGCGCGGGCAGGTCACAGACGCTTTCTGATGAAATAATGAGAGAGCGTTTATGCACATTTGTCCGATAGAGGTTTTCGTCCGGAATTACAGGGGACATATCGGAAATACGGACCAGGCTGGGGGGAAGGACCCGAATCAGCATTTCCTCCAGTTCTCTTCCGCCCACCGGCTTTAGCAGGTAGCCGTCAAAGCCCTCTCTTTCATACAAGAGCTGGTTTTCAGACCCGGAATTGGCGGTCAGGACCACAACAGGAGTCTGGTTATTGAGGCCGCCTACCTGGGAGCGGAGAAGGTGGAGGCATTCTATTCCGTCCGTCTTTGGCATGAGGTGATCCATGAAAATGGCATCATAGCGGTATTCCAGAGATTTACGCAGGCAGTCGTCGGCGCTTTCGGCTGTGTCAATGGTTATTTTGGTATCTCTGAGAAGCTTTTTGACAACCATCAGATTTGTGACATTATCATCCACCACAAGGAGTCTGGCTCCGGCAGCCTCAAAGCTCTGCCTGTAATGCTCATTATTGCGGAGGTTTTTGTGCTTTCCTATATCCAGGGTAACCATCTCCACGTTTTCATCTACACCCTGCCTTATTTTTACAGTGAAGGTACTTCCCCGGGTATAGATACTGTTTACGGAAATCTCCCCGTCCATAAGGGCTACTAGTTGCTTGACAATGGCCAGTCCCAGTCCCGTACCCTCGATCTGCCGGTTCTGCTGCAGGTCAACTCTGCGGAAGGCATCAAAGAGGCTGGAGATATTTTCCTTCTTTATTCCGATTCCCGTATCCGCCACCGAATAGACAAGGGTAACCTGCTTATCCGCTATCTCCGTACACTGAAGAGATAGGGTGACAGAGCCCTCTCGGGTGTATTTAACGGCATTATTTAGGAGATTGACCAGTATTTGCTTTATTCGGACTTCATCGCCAATTAGTCTTTTGGGAATAGTGGAGTCCACATTCACATGAAATTCCAGGCCTTTCTCCCGGGCCCTGTTCCATATCATATTGACCAGATCGGAAAGCATGTCACCGGTATCATAGGAGGCAAGGGTGATTTCCATATTTCCCGATTCAATCTTGGACATATCCAGGATGTCATTGATGACAGAGAGGAGCATTTTGCCGGCTCCCTGAATGGCCTTGGCGTCCTCTGCCACTTCATCGGAGATATCCTCCCTTAGAATCATTTCATTGAGTCCGATTATGGTATTGATAGGGGTCCTGATTTCATGGCTCATACTGGAGAAGAAACGGTTCTGAGCCTTATTCAGTTCATCAATTTCCCGGTTCTGCTTTTTGACGGTGATATTTTCCTTGTCATAAACATGATTTTGGAATAGTACCAGAAGGCAGATCATGGCGGTGACAATAATGGCACTACCCAGGGAGTCCAGATAGGCTTCGAATCTGGTATGGCTTATAATGAGGGTAGGATTATGGTAGCCGACATAATAGTAGACTGCGATGGTAATGGTATTGAGGATGAGCAGAATAGCCTTTGCCCTGCCCCTGACAGCCATACAGACGTATATTGCGCAGAAGACATAGCACATAGGGGCGCCGCCATTCATTCCGCCGCTCAGGAAAAAGATGGCGGGATTTAGGATGAAAATAAATTCCAGACTGTTGATAATGGCGCCCGCCTGTATCTTGTGAAAGCGAATGGCGATGAAGGTGGTCAGAAGGAATATGATGAGGCATATTATTATGGCCAGCAGATCCTGGGGACTTTCGCCTATTGCTATACCGAGGAACAGGAAAACAATGAGGGATAGAAGCCCTATGCTTGTCACAAGGCGGAAGAGCCTTTCCTGGATACTTAATTTTCGGTTCCTTATATTTTTTGTGAGATAAAATAAAGGATTGTTTTCCTTTCTATCGTCCATGGCTGCCTTTCCGCCGCGATGTCATACGGCTTTAGGAGGTTTTGTATATTAAAGGATTATCTATGACCCAGGTCTGCTAAGAATGAGGGATTTCTGATGAAATCACTTAATCCTGTGACCGGCCCGCCTTTCTGTGCCGGAGGCATGAAGCACTTGGATGGTGGTGTCCGGTGATTTAATTAAGGGCATTTCGGATTGTATCCAAAACCTTGGCATAGTTCCGTAGAAATATGGGATGTTCTTTTGTAATCTCTTCCTCATCCTGCTTTTTTGCCGCAAGCTCCAGCTTGAAGGCCTGTTCTGCCAGGTCGCCTGCCCCGACCATTCTGGAAATGCCCTTTACAGAATGGGCTAATAGATGATAGCCTTTCCAGTTCTTTGAATTATAATCCTGCTCGAGTTCAGATAGCTTCTCAGATGAATCCCTAAGGTACTGTTCCAATAGTTCCCGATAGAAATCAGGATCTCCCGCACAATATGAGAGCCCGGACTGAACATTAAATCCTGCATTGGAAAGCTCTTCCGTAAAGGACTTTTTGGGCTTTGTTTCCTTGGGGGAGGATTCCCGGTCATCCTTTACCGGCTGAGGAGAGGGGGCCTTTTCCAAGGGCTCTCTAATCTCGTCCCGATTGTCATTATGCTGGTATGGACTGAAGTATGGGACTCCTGCTTCGTTTGATCTAGAGTCTACATAGACAAATTTAGAAGGGAGCAGGCGCTTTAATACTCTTTCCAGCTCGGGAGGCTCAATGGGTTTGGGCACAAAGCCGTCAAAACCCTCCGCAAAGAAGCGCTCTCTGGCACCGCTCACGGCGTTGGCGGTAAATGCTACCATACGGGGCTGTGATTTGTGGCCCTTGAGATCCTGGCGGATTTGTTTCATGGCCTCTACCCCGTCCATTTCCGGCATCATGTAATCCATGAAAACAATATCGAAATCTTCTTTGTTGCAAATAGAAATGGCATCTTTTCCATTGGTAACGGTCTTAACCTGCATATTGTAATTTTTGAAGATCCCCCTGGCCACAAAGCGGTTCATATCCTCGTCATCGACAACCAGGACCCGGGTGTTGGGGAATGCCAGTTTTCTCCGTTCCGGTATGAGAATATCCGCCATATGGGTTTCGTTCAGGTCTGCATTGAGGAAATTTGCAATGGAGGCGCAGGTAAAAGGTTTCTCCAGGGGGAATATTTTACTGTCCCTGGGCAGGGAAAAGTTGCTGGATGTCAATAGTAGCAGGCGGATTTCCTTGGCTTCCCGTTCATAGAAATCTTTATGTTCCTCGTATTCATATTGACCCAAAATAACATGGGTAATATCATAGTTTTTTTTCAGATTTATATACTGCTGGGTGTTCATGGCAGTATGGATGGGAATTTGCAGGGCCTTTTGAATATGGCGGAACAAATTGGCAGAGTATTCCCGGATCATGGGAGAAGTGAATTTCTCTCCATTGATGCACCAGACAACACATAGGTTTTCAGGATTATGCAGATATACATTGCTTTTGGCTATCCGGACCTTTTGGGGAATACTAACGGTTACGGATGTGCCTTTTCCCTCCTCACTCGCCAGCTTGACGAAACCGCCCATGTTCTTGACAAAACCATAGACTATGGGCAGACCCAGGCCTATGCCGCCGGCCCGCCTTGTCTGCGTTGATTCCAGCTGATAGATGCCGCGCATGATTTTGCTGCACTCCTGCTCCGGAATTCCGATGCCGGTATCCCTGACATCGATAATGAGATTAACGCCATAGCTTTTGGGGAGGGTGTGTATCCTGAGATAGACACCTCCTTCATGGGTGAACTTGATGGCATTATCCAGCAGATGGAATATGATTGTCTTGACCCGTCTGCTGTCGCCGTAAAGAACGGCGGGAATTCTGGCATCTATGTCGAAAATGATTTCCAGAGTGGAGAAGGATTCGTTTGACTTGAGATAGCCTGTCAATTCATTGATGATGGAAAGGATGGAATATTCCTCTTCAGAGAGAACAAACCGGCTGGTATCGATATCTGTGTAGTCCAGAATGTCTCCGATTTGGGCATATAAACGCTCTCCTGCATTCCGGATGGCCAATGTTCTCTGAGTCTCTTCCACGGTCTGTTCTTCTGTGAGCATAATGGAGGTAATCCCCATTACTACATTGATGGGGGTGCGGAACTCGTGGGACACATTTGTCATGAAATCCTCTGTCCTGCGGTTGGTCTCAGATAGTTCATTTATGATATTGTCATAGATGAGTCTTTCCCTGCGGAAGCGTTTGATGAAATCCCTGCACAATTTATATGTGAAAATAGTCATTCCAATATGGAGGAAGAACTGGAAGCAATACTCGGGATGATGACTTGTCCCGGGCAGGATATAGTTGAATATCTGATATATGACACTGGACAAATAGGAGATCAGGGTTAGTGTTGTCAGAAAGACCTGTTCCGTAAGGCCGAATTGAATTAAGGCTATGATGGCAATAGGGGCCAGGTCAAAGAAGGTACCTTTATGAGAGCTGTAAAAGAAAAATTCCACCATATAGAAGAAAAAATAAATGGTGTTTCTCTCGATGACCGTCAGCTTGTGGGTGAGCTGCAGCCACCAGGTGATAATGAGAAAAGCTGTCATTACGGGTACAGTCCAGACTTCCCATTTGAGCAGGATGGTTGCCAGCATTAGAGCTACAGTTGCAATGGTATAGGATATAATAATTGGAATTTGAATATTCTTCTTGTTTAGGAACTCCCGATCCTCAAAATCTTTGTTGGACATGGAAAAATCCTTTCTATAAAGCTGCCCTAAGGGTATGGCGGCTATATTTGCCGGATTAGTGGGGTATATCCTGCTTTATTAGGAAATTTTTGACATAAAAGGTATTTGCATTTAATGGCTGTCTGTATTAGTATTATAGAAATAATTATTGTTCTCTGAGGTTGTTATTATTATGGATGTCAAGGGACGCAAGGAACGCATACTCGTTATTGATGATCAGAGGATGCTTTTGTTAATTACAAAGGATATGCTTTCGCCCTATTATCGCATAGATTGTGTTTCCTCCGGGCGGGAAGCACAGGAATATCTGAAATTTAGCATTCCTGATCTCATACTTTTGGATTTACATCTGCCTGAGATGGATGGCATAGAGATCTTGCAATGGCTGCAGAGCAAAGAGGAATATGCAAAGATCCCCGTTATTTTTTTGACTTCGGATACCTCTCAGGAGAATGAGGTAAAAATATTTAAGGAAGGCGCCATGGATTTCATCCTAAAGCCCTTCGTGGCTGAGGTTGCGGTCCAGCGCATTGATAGAATCCTAAAGCTGAAAAAGCTGCAGTCTTCACTTCAGCAGGAAGTGAATATCAAGACGAAAGAGCTTCAGAAAAGCTATCAGAAGATCGAACACCTTTCCAGACAGATTATGCAGGCTATGGCGGGCGCTATAGAGGCTAAGGATCATTATACCAATGGTCATTCGGAAAGAGTAGCTGTTTATTCCAGGGAACTTTCGCTGCGGCTGGGAAAAAGCTGGCAGGAGTCCGAATCTATTTATTATGCCGCCCTGCTTCATGATGTAGGCAAGATCGGTATTCCGGATAATATTATTAATAAAGAGAGCAGTCTGACGGATGAGGAGTTTGATATTATCCGGGGACATACCACGGTAGGTGCCAGTATTCTGGAGAATATCTCAGAAATGCCAGAGATTAGTTTTGGGGCCAGGTGGCATCATGAGAGATATGACGGAAGAGGTTATCCTGACAAACTTGCAGGTATGGAGATTCCCGAAATTGCCCGAATTATTGGAGTTGCCGACGCCTATGATGCAATGTCTTCTAATCGCAGTTACAGGAGGGCCCTGCCCCAGAAGGTAATTTTCAAGGAGATTACCAATGGAAGGGGCGTTCAATTTGATCCAATTATTGCCGATAAGATGCTGGATATGATTAGAGAGGATGTCAATTATCAGCTCCAGGAGTGCCCGGCAAGCCTGCCTGAGGATGAGAAATAGTGACATCCTATAGGCATTCCGGACCTTTCAATAATCAAATCAGTATTTCTAATGGCCGGGCCGGGGTACTTCATGGTACCGCCCGGCCATGGTTGTTTTTCAGGTCTGTTAATAATCGGATTAGCCAATGGCCGGGCCGGGGTACTTCATGGTACCGCCCGGCCATGGTTGTTTTTTTAGGTCTGTCAATAATCGGATTTGCCAATGGCCGGAAAGCCACCCGGAGGATGGAATTTCCTCTGGCGCTGCTCCTTTAGATGATTAGTTTTCGATTACGGACGGCAGATCCCCTTCATATTTGCTTTCATAGGCATGGGCGTGAGTCGATGCCTTTTTGTTTTGGAGAACGGCATTTCTGGACTTGGCAATGGGCATGACAGTCCCGGCCCCGCCTATACAGCCGCCCGGGCAGGCCATGCCTTCCAGCAGATAGCCATTGTATTTGCCGGCCTTTGCCATCATCATCATCTTGCGGCAGTTATCCAGGCCCTCCGCCTTCTCAACCTTGATTTCCCTGTCGGGATATCTTTCCTTAATAACATTTACAACAGCGTCAGCTACGCCTCCGCTTATGGCAAAGGTTCTGCCGTCGCCGCTGGCTCCGTGCATGGTATTGTGGCTCTCGAATTCTGAGAAATCCAGACCCTTGGCTTCAAACATGCCTGCCACTTCCTCGAAGGTCAGGACGAAGTCCACATCGCTTCGGATGGTCCTGCGGCTGGCCTCCAGCTTCTTGGCGGCACAGGGGCCGATGAAGGCTACCTTGCAGCCCGGGTGCTGCTGCTTAATGAGTCTTCCGGTCAGTACCATGGGGGTTAAGGCCATGGAGATGCAGTCCGCATACTGGGGGAAGGTCTTTTTGGCCATGACGGACCAGGCAGGGCAGCAGGAGGTACCCATGAAGGGATACTTGTCGGGTACTTCATCGATGAAGCACTCGGCCTCCTGGAGTGTACAGAGATCCGCTCCTATGGCCACCTCTACGGCGTCCTCGAAGCCCAGGGCCCGGAAGGCGGACCGCATTTTGTCCAGGGTCAGCTTTGGTCCGAACTGGCCTACTATGGCAGGAGCTATGGCCGCATAGACCGGCACATCGCTTCGTATGGCCTGAATGGTCTGGAAAATCTGGGCCTTGTCGGCAATTGCCCCGAAGGGACAGTTGGCCAGGCACATGCCGCAGCTGACACATTTCTCCTGATCTATATCTGCCCTTCCATATTCATCGGAATGGATGGCGTTCATTCCGCAGGCGTTGGCGCAGGGCCGCTTCAGGTGGACGATGGCACCATAGGGGCAGGCGTTTACACATTGACCGCACTTGATGCATTTGTCCTGGTCAATAACTGACTTGCCGTGCTTGAAGCTGATGGCCCCCTTGGGACAGATTTCCCGGCAGGGATGGGCCAGACAGCCCTGGCATAGGTCACTGACCTGGACCACGTTGTCGGGGCAGGCGTGACAGGCGAATTTGATGATATTAATCAGGGGTGGCTGGTAATATTTCTCGGGTTTTACGCATTCTTCAGCTCCTGTGGAGACCGGGGCGTGCTCTGATACGGAACGCAGATTCAGTCCCATGGCCAGACGCATTCTTTCCTTCACGATGGCCCGCTCCAGGAATACGCTCTCGCGGTAGGTAGATACTTCTCCGGGGATAATGCGATAGGGGATGAGCTCCATCTCAGACAGATCTCCTTCCTCGTAATTATAGGAAAGCTTTGCGACCTCGGTGAAGACCCTTTTCCGGATATCATTAACAGATGTGTAGATTCCTCGGATACTCATATTATTCTCCTATTCAATTTTGTATATTTTTGTATTTTGATTTTCTCTATTTTACAAGATATTAGATTGGTTTTCAATGTGAAAAAATAGACAAGGAGGGAAATTTTGTTTCTGTGATTAGGACAGGGAATAGCCTTTTCTTTTTGAAATGATTGTGTAATCATCGGGATTATATGTATAATGGGGGCATGGTTTTGAACGATGAAGGAAGGGGAGCCGGGGAGATTCTGGATAGGCTGTATGCCGGAGAGAAGCTGAAGGCACCCGAATTAGTGATGCTGATTAGAGAAGCGGAAGAGGCGGAGGGGGCATTCATGGAAAAGCTCTCGGGCTTTTCGGCTCTTTCGGACTATTCGGGAAAGGGCGGATTGTCTGAAGGAGGGGATTCTTTGGGAAAATTCTCAGACTTTTCGGCCTCTTCAGAAATGAGCGGGGTTCGCTCTGAAGGGGGACATCCGCGGGAGTCTTCGGATATAGATGTCTCACAGACTTCATCAATGACATTGGAAAGTGGAGATGGGGTCAAGGAGTCTTTCCTGACGGACTATTTCCCGGTCTGGAGCCGGCTTTTTCAAAGGGCCAGAGAGGCCCGCAGGACGGCATATGGAGACCGGGTCTTTCTGAGGGGCCTCATTGAGTTCACTTCCTATTGCAGAAATGACTGCTATTACTGCGGTCTCCGCTGCTCTAATAAAAGGGCGGAGCGCTATCGCCTGACGGAGGAAGAGATCCTGGCCTGCTGCAGAATGGGGTATGACTATGGCTTCCGTACCTTTGTCCTGCAGGGAGGGGAGGACGTATATTATACTGCGGACCGAATTGCCCATATTGTGTATGAGATAAAGGGACTTTTCCCCGACTGCGCCGTCACGCTTTCCGTTGGAGAGAGGGAGCGGGAAGACTATAGGCTTTGGCATGAGGCCGGAGCGGATCGATATCTGTTGAGGCACGAGACCGCGGATGAAGAGCATTACCGAAAGCTGCATCCTTCTT
>JAILCB010000115.1 GCA_024680595.1 Lachnospiraceae bacterium
TGGCCCGGAGAGCCGCATGGAAAACGCCGTCAGACGTTGACATTGCGGCCTCCGGGCCCTTTTCTGTAAAGCACTAGGTCTATGGCCTCTAGGCTGAAGCCGTGGCCTACGCGCAAAAAGCCAAAATCCCGATTCTTGCGCATAGAGATCATCAAGGATTCCAAGGAGCTTCTGAAGCAGACCGCTGCCGGGGATGCCGAGGCGGTGGCAAGGGCTCTGGATGAAAGCCACATCCATGTGACCAGCAACCGTAGCTACAACAACGAGGATGCCTTGGGCAGTGCCATTTATCTATCCTACATCTACGCCCTGAACTCCTACACCTGTGTCAGGGAAATGACGGCGGGCAAGGGATTTGCCGATGTGGTCTACATCCCGGTTCATGCCGGAGATCCTGACAAGCCCGCCATGATCATGGAGCTGAAGAGGAATGACAGGGTTGAGAGCGCTGTGGTTCAGATAAAGGAGAGGAAGTATTTCGACAGTCTTGACCACTATCAGGGCCGACTCCTTTTCGTCGGAATAGACTACGACGAGAAGGAAAAGACGCACACAGCTAGGATAGAGTGGTTTGAGAAAGGGCAAGGCCAAGGACATTAAGAAGGAGTGAGCCCGTTGTTTTTCTGAATTAAGCAGGATGACAGGATGAGATAGAGTATGCCGAGAGAAAGTGGGAAAAATGGGTGATGCCGGGGCTTCTGGTCCTGTTTCTGGCATAGGAGACATGTGAGTAATCGGGGATTCCTGGTGAAGATGAAAGGAAATCCTAGAGGGCTTTCTATGTTGGGATAATTATTTTACAGGATAGAATATTTCTCATAGAGAGAATCTCTGTAATCTTTGTCTTTAACAGCACGGGCGACCTCGTCTGTTTTTCCGTCAGCTAAAAGGAACCCTATAAGTTCTGCAAGCTTTTTTTCGCCTTCTTTTCTGCCGTCATTCCAGCCTTCTTTTCTGCCGTCATTCCAGCCTTTTTTTATGCCGTCGGCCAGGCCGGCGTAATAATACTTATCGGCGCTGAATTCAAGTATCTCTCCACCCATAATATCTGCGACCTCCTGTTCTGCTTTGTTCGTTTTTCCTAGTGCTTCAAATATTATTTTTAAGGCTTCATAAAGTGTGTTTGCTTCAAAGGCTGAGATAATTTCAGAATCGGTCAGTTCCCTCAGCCTGTCCATGATTGTATTGTACAGGTTCTGTATTTCCTCAAATAAAGTGCTGTCATTGGAGACTTTTTCAAGCTGCCTCTCATAATTAAAGAACAGGAAAGGAAGCAGCATGTATAATCTGTGCCCGATGATATAGTCCAAAGAATAATTCATCATCCTGATGACAGGAATCTGATAGGAAATGGACTGCCCCTGCGGCACTTCTAGAAAGACGGTCATGATATCCGGTGTATTCTTTGTACTGCGCAAGAACACAAGACCGGAATCGTCAATTTTTACATGTATGAAGGATGAGGTGTAGATGGCCTCATCCAACGCCGTTCTGGTATCATACCGGATCATGCGGAGTATCATCGTTCCATCGGCTGTGGACTGGCATTCCAGGTGGAAGGTCCGTTTCTCGGTCTTGCAAACTGAAATGCGCTGATCCAGTTCGAGGTCACCGAATTCCAGGTCCGGAAGCTCCTGACTTAGAAGCTCAATCTTTTCGGTTCCATCGTATTCCTCGTCAATGAGACCGGTTTTGTAGAACATCTCATTGATAAGAAACAGGGCCATTCTGGGGCACTTTTTTATTATACTCTTGAATGCGCTGTCATAAGGCGTGTTAATTCCCTTGCCCGTCTTTTCGTTTCTGTGGGACATTAAATTCCTCCTTTTCATTTTACGCTATCATTGGTATGAATTCAAGGAAATAGCCGAGGACTGTGACTTGAAAAAATGTGTGAACAATGTGGCTGGAGACTGTGGCATGAGCCCTGAGCTCATGGCTTGGACCTGAGGCACGAGCTCGGAGCTCATGGGTGGGACCTGCGACATGAGCTTGGAGAATCATGATTGTAGACTGCGGCATAAGTCTGGAGCTCGTGGTTTGGACTGGCGGCATGAGTCCAAGAAATCATGGCTTGGACCTGCGGAATGAGCCCTGAGCTCATGGCTTGGACCTGAGGCATGAGTCCAAGAAATCATGGCTTGGACCTGCGGCATGAGTCCAAGAAATCATGGCTTGGACCTGCGGCATGAGTCCTGAGCTCATGGCTTGGGCCTGCGGAATGAGTCCTGAGCTCATGGCTTGGACCTGCGCCATGAGACTGGAGAATTTGAATGAGAACCGCTACATGTGACTGTAGGCTGTGGGCGGAAACTATGCCATGTGGTTAGAGAATGGGGATGATGAATGCCGTCAGGGTATAATAAGAATTCATACGCAAGGAGCGCTTTAAGATTAGTTTTTTAATAAGTGTGAAAAATGCGCCGACTGGCACAGGATATCGGAGATGTTGGGCATGTCAGTGATGTCAGGCATGTCAGATATATCTCCGGGGAGAATAATTTCTCCCAGATTGCATATGTGTGGAAACAGATGCTAATTATAGATCTGTTCAAGGAAAATGGCAAGAGGCCTATTAGACTTGTCAGGTTTATTTTGCCTGTTAAGCGGCAGCTCCGGCGGTTAAAGGAGGAGTCAGTAGTCGTTATGTTTTCGAGGTGACGCGCAAAAGCCGTCAGACCTATGAGGTGGACCAGGCTTAATCGGTAGGGGCTGATCTTCCTTACTCGATTGGGATAAGGATAATAGATTGTCTAGATCATAATTAATAACAAATAGAGATTTCTGTTGAGGCAATCTCCAAATTCTGCTATAATTTCTAAATGTTTTGTGCCATCTTGCAGGGTGTAGATTTTGCTCTGGTTTGACGATATAGAAAAGAGTAGAGCGTGTATTTCACAGAAAAGAATAGCGTTGATGGCAGGAATGTGCTGATGATAGGAACAGGGGAAGTTTGTCTTGCTTATTTCAGCCTATCCCCTTATGGAAGTCAGGAGGGAGAGACAGCATCAGGAGGGCCAGAAGTAAGACCGGAAGTAAGGCCAGAAGGAAGATTAAAAAGAAGGCCAGATGTAAGACCAGGGAAGACTTGAGGAATGAAGGGCCTGGATGCAGAAATGCGAAGATTTCTTACAACTTCCTTCAACTGAGCAAACTTATATCTGAGGAAATTGCCTGAAGGGTAGGATTTACCATTGGGTAGGAAAAAGAGATTGCAATACCGAGAAATGCTCAAAAAACTGCCAGAAAGGACTTGACAATAGTGTATGAAGGCATAGCATTAGCAGAGCAGAGCAGAGCAGAGCAGAGCAGAGCAGAGCAGAGCAGAGCAGAGCAGAGCAGA
>JAILCB010000117.1 GCA_024680595.1 Lachnospiraceae bacterium
GTACTGCAAAATACTTCTATTGGTTCTCCATTTGGGATAACTTCCTCTGAAGCTCCTCAATCAAGGCTGCATCTTTCTCTCTCTGGTTTGAGAATTCCTGCTTGATGTCGAAGTATTTCTGCTTGATGTCGGAGTTTTCCTGCTTGAGATCGGAGTTTTCCTGCTTGAGATTGGAGTTTTCCTGCTTCAATTCGTCAACCAGATGAAAGGTCCGTTCGTATTCCGCCCGTGCTTCCGCTTCCTCCTGTGCCCAGCTGTCCTCAGTGTAATAATTCATGATTTCTGCCGCCGATAAAATATCCCTGTTTTTTCTGCAAGCATCTTTATCTCCTCCCAGGTCCTGACCCTGAAAAATCGGCCCATCGGTCTATCTGGTATAGCCGGTCCTCTTCCATTACACGTTCTATATTTGTCAAGTCTAACACAGATAGGACGAATTTGTCATTATAAAGGGTGTGGTTTTTACATTCTTAAAAGTATTCTCATCAAAAAAAATAAGCACTTTGTAATCCTCCGTTACTTCGAAGCCTTGCAAGGTGCCTGTTTTTTGATTCTTTCAACAATCCATCAAAACCCCGGAGCGGTTGTCCCTCATTTCTACCTTAAAGCAATTACAAATTTGTCTGCAACTCAATCTAACTAACTAAAACTACTTCTCACATGAATAAGTGTCAAAAAGCCTTATTCTAAGCGTGTTTTCGACAATAAAATAGCGTAGTCACAACCCAGCTGTGATAATTGTTCCAATTCTCCCCACGGGTCTCCCGGGCAGGCGAATCAAAATGAAATCCATCTCAGATAATAGATTACAAAGGCAATTCCACTTAGGAAAAGAAGAATTGAAAGCACCACCAGAATGTCCGGTGCAAATTTTTTCAGGGAAGGCATGCCCAGAGAAATGAGTAGGGGTCTGACATTAGAAATCACATGAACAGCAACAGAAAGCACCAATAGAATCTGTCCCGCAAGGGCCGGTCCCGTGAAAAGGTTGGGTCTGTACACAGCCCCGTTCTTTCCCATGAATAGTAGGATGTGGGAAAGAATAAAGAATAATATGGCAAATCCACTAATGCGCCTGGCCCAGAAAATCTGGTTTTCCCGAAAATAGGAAACGCCCGCCCTCTTCATGGAGCGAAGCGTACTATAAGTCAAAATACATCCAATTACCGTATGGACCCCAATCAATGCCGTCATGACCCATGCCATAATAGACAGGACCCTGGACCCACCGGCAATAATTCCGGTCAATTGAAAGATGCCTGCAATCATATGCACCAAAAACAGCAGAAGGATCACCATACTTATAATTGCGTTCCATTTCCTCATAAAAATCCTTTCCGAAATCCATCAAAGACCCCTCCGGTTCCTTACTGTCCAGCCCCGTCTCGTCAGACACTTTACCGTCAAGTTCCTTCCCCTGGCTACTTCCCATCCGGCAGCCTTCCACCTAAATCCCTTCCGTCAGAATCCCTCCCATCAGAATTCTTCCCGTCAGGCTTCTTATTGGTCCAGCCCCGTCTCGTCAGACACTTTGCCGTCAAGTTCCTTCCCCCGGCTACTTCCCATCCGGCAGCCTTCCTTCAGGCAGTCTTCCACCTAAATCCCTTCTGTCAGATTCCTGCCCGTCCGGCCCCCTCACGTCCGGCTCCCTCACGTCTGGTTTCTTCCCGTCAGGCTTCTTCCCATCTGGACCCTTCCCATCAGGCTTCTTCCCATCTGGACCCTTCCCATCAGGCTCCTTCCCGTCAGAATCCTTCCCGGAAATTCTAAGGGCGATGGTATCAGAATCCTGAAACAGGTCCTCCGTATGATAGGCATCTGCCGCTTCCTTTGACATGAGAATCATATCATAAAGCCCTTCCTCCGCTTTGGAGGTCAGCAAAACACCATCCTCCTGTCTCAGAATCATCTGGTTCTCAGGCAGCTGGGACTGAAGACTGCGGGCCATAGAAAGCCCTCCGGCATCCCCTTTTGGCACCAGCACATGAATATCCTCAAAAATAAAAGTAAACTCTCTTCCCTCAAAAAAATCAAGCCACTTCCCCAGCTTCTCAGAATTCGGATGTTGCCCCTTATTAATGAATAGTACAAATTCACCGGAAGGTTTCTCAATAACAAGGGAGGCGCTTGTCATGCTGTCCACGCCTCCCCTCATATTGGCAAAATAATCCGTTCTAAAGAAGGGAATTCCCACTAAAAGAAATAGCGAGGAAATCACAATAATAATATGCCTAAAAATATTCATTTCCCCAAAATCCTTCTTTTCCAGATCGCCACAAATAATTATAATAATTTAGCCTATTTTCTCACTTAACTGCCTGGGCCAGGGCATTCTCCGTCGCCTCAATGAACTCATTATAATTAATGGTAGCTCCGGAAATCGCATCGATTCCATCCAGCTGACCGTTATTAATCAGCATAGTGGCATACTCCTCACAGGAAGCCACCGCCTTCTGGGCCTTATTATAATAATCCTTATTGGCTACAGTAGATCCGCTGGCCTTGCCATAATTCTCATCCTTCAAGTTCCCGTCCGGGTCAAAGGTCTGCAGTGTGCAGTCCGAAATCTGGCCATCCTTTATGGTAATATTCACCACCGCATAGCCATTTCCCTCATCAGAACCGTCCTCATTCTCATAGACCTCACTCTTGCCCTCGTAGCTTCCGTCCTTGTAACTCACTTCACCGCCACCACAGGCCGACAGCATTATAACACATGATACGCAGCAAAGAGAAGATGCCAACAATTTCTTAATCTTCATAATACCTCCCATAATTACAGTAAAACTTATCCAAAGTCCCAGCCAAATCCTTCCCGAAATCCCGCGAAAGCCCCATCAAAAGCCGGTTCCCGGCCCCAGCCAAATCCGTCCCGATATTCCCGCGAAAGCCCTATCAAAAGCCGGTTCCCGGCATCAGTCGAATCGAATTTTCCCGGTGAAATTCTCATTTATCGTCTCCCGGTCGATCCTGCCGTCGCGGAGAACCAGGGTGCGCTGGGCCACCTCCGCCACCTCCGGGTCATGGGTAACCACGATAAGTGTGGTCCCATCCTCATGCAGCCGCCTAAACAAATCCACCACAATAGCCTCATTGGCCTCGTCCAGATTTCCCGTAGGCTCATCCGCCAGAATCAGCTTGGGATAATTAATGAGGGCTCTGGCCACACAGACCCTCTGCTGCTCGCCGCCGGACAGCTGGCTGGGCAGATGCTTGGCCCTATCCTTGAGCCCAACCCGGTCCAGGGCCTCCAGGGCCTCCTTTTCATCCGGAAGACTATGATAATATTGGGCCATCATCACATTCTCCAGGGCCGTCAAATAGCTGACCAAATGGAACTGCTGGAAAATTAGTCCAATCTTGTCCCTGCGGATAGTGGTCAGATTCTTATTATTCTCCTTAGCAATATCCACGCCCTCCAAAAGCACCTCGCCCTCCGTAGGCTTATCCATACAGCCGATAATATTCATCATGGTACTCTTACCGGAACCGGAGGGTCCCATAATCGCCAGCCATTCCCCCTCTTCCACCTTCATATTGACCTTGTCCAGGGCGTGAAGGGAACCATAAATTTTGGATACATTCTTTAACTCTAACAGACTCACCTTTTACTCTCCTTTTAATACCAATGCAGGATCCACATTTGTCGCACTCTTAATGGGAATGAGACTGGCCAGACCCGTGACAAAAATCGATACAATAATAGTGATAGGCAGCAACAGGAAACGGAAGGAAATGGAGCTATTGAAAACATTCATACTGACCATCTGGGCGAAAATGAAGCCCAGAATTGCCCCTAATAAGCCTCCGACCCCGCCAAGCAAGAGTCCCTCACCCATGAATTCCCCGATAATACTCTTATCTGTGGCGCCCAAGGCTTTTCGGAGACCGATTTCCTTCCTTCTCTCGGCCACAACCGCCGTCATAGTGGTCGCCACACATATCATGGTAAGTGCCAGAACCACAATGGTAACCAAAAGCACCAGGGCCTGCAGCTTACTCAAAACCGTATCCTCAGACTGAGTAACCCTCTTCACAAGCCGGGCCTGTAGGGCGGGAACCGCCTCATTAATGGCCGATTCATACTTAGAAAGCTTATCCCCGGTAGCGGAAACACTGAGCTCGCAGGCATCCAGATGGGATTCGCCCCCGACCAGCTCCTCCATATCGTCAAGAGAAATATAGACATATTCCTCTTCATTACCTCCGGTATCCAAAACACCCGTTACCTTAAAATCCTTGGTATTATCCAGAACATACTCATCCTCGGCAGATGCCGTAGAATCTGTGTCTCCCTTCCCGCTTTCTCCGGCTTTTGCTGTCTCCGGCGCATAGGAAAGGGTCACCCTGTCCCCGGTATGCAGATTAAAGGTCTGGGCAACCACCTTTCCCACCATAATCTCCTCTGTGGAAGAGGGCCAGGTCCCGGAAACCGCCCAGAAAGGACTGGTTTTCTGGGCTCCCTCCATGTCCGTCCCGGCCGCCAATATGGGCCTATCATTGATCCGGACTGTCTCATAGCGGTAGGGGGCTAACCCCACCAGCTCAGATGACGCGATTACAGCCTTAGCCGCTTCCACATCCTCTTTCGTGAAATTATCATTGGTAGCCGTAAAGAGCATATTTGCCCCGTAACTCCTAAACTGGGCCCCCATCTGCCTGGGCACGTCATAGTAAATCGTTACAAGTCCCGAAAGAATCGCCGCGCCTATCATAATAGCCAGTAGTGCTACCAGCATCCGCGACCGCCGCCTGATTAGCGACGCCGTAATCATACGGATATACATCTTTCTTTTCGTCATAATTCCTCCAAATATTGCTGAGAACCCGGTTTAAATCCCAGGTCCATATAAAATTCTCAATTAGAATCCCAGAAAACCGGCATCCCCAAAGCCCGATTCCATGAGTCCCCATCAAAACTCCCGGGTCTAACGCAGGGAACCCGGCATCCTCAAAGCCCGGACCAGACCTGAAACCCCCAGGTCTGCCTCCTCTGCTCCGGACTCGGAAACCCCGAATCCAGCAGAAACCCGCTTAGGCAACTCCTGGTCTTCCTCCTCTGCTCCGGCTCGGAAACCCCGGATCCAGCAGAAACCCGCTTAGGCAACTCCTCTTACCTCCCGTGCAGCACCTCGGCAGGTCTCAGCTTCAGTAGAAGCCGAATGGCGGGAATACTACCCACAATAGTGACTATAACCACCAGCACCGCCACAAGAGGTACCACCATAGGCCTCAGGCTAATAGCAGAGCCAAACACCGTATGTCCAATAATCTGGGCAAAACCCATGCCCATAAAGAAGCCTGCAATACCGCCTATAATTGCGGAGAAAACAATCTCAGCCAGAACCATTAGGGTAACCGACCGGTTCTGGGCTCCGATAGCCTTCATGAGCCCAATTTCCCCCGCCCTCTCCATAACACTGGCCGTCACCAGATTACAGATACCAAGGGCAGCTCCCACCAGACTCAGAATCGTAATCAAAACCATCAACAGCTGGGTCTTCTCTAGAATCTCACCTTCAGAATCCGCCACCTGCCTCACGGCAGACGCCACAGAATCCGTAATAACCTCCTGAATCTGATAGCAAATGGAGCTAACATAGGCCGTGCAATACCAGGTCTCATACTGCTTGACCGTCAGGGATTTGGGATCCCTGGCCGCCTTCTCCGCCAGCTCATTATCGGGGGTCGTCAGGGCGCTGACCTCAATACTGTCAATCTTTCCGTCCAAACCTGCCAGGGCCTGGGCCGTATCCAGAGTCACGAAAATGCCGTCATCCTCATCGCCTCCGGCATCAAAAACACCTGCTATGGTTAAATCCTTCTCCCCGGCAGAAGCAGTCAGATGAATCTTATCCCCCGCATGGAGATTATTAGCCTCAGCAACCTGGGCCCCCACCAGGGCTACATCATTTCCGGCCGCAGACTGCTCATCAATCCATTCTCCCTCTTTAATCTCCCACCAGCTCCTCAAATTCATAATGCCGGCATCCAGACTTTCCCCCGTAGGCAAGTCCATATGGTGATTAAACCAGGTACCCGTCACTTTAACGGGGCTACCGTCCGGAAGTGTGGCCTCAGTGGACACAAAAGGCGTGAAATCCACAATATTAAAGGCCCAAAAAATAGTCTTAATCTTGCCCAGCTCATCCTCTCTTAAATAGGAACCGGAACTCTCCCCGTCTTCAATATCATAGAGTTCATTAATAATAGAGGCATCCTTTGGCACCACCTTAATATTAGCGCCATAGGCCTTGAGCTCCTGATTCACCTTATCTCCCACATCCATCATGACCCCCAGCATGGCTGTGGCAAGGGAAGCACCCAGGGCAATGGTGAAGGCAATCATCAGCATCTTTTTCCACTGCCGGAACAGGGCCCCCTTCAACATACGTAAAAACATATTCCGCCTCTCCTCTTTATTTCTTAAACTCGGACTCGTACTCCAAAAGCCCTTCCGTAGGCACCACAATCTGTCCGTTCTCAATGCTATAGGGAATGACGATTGGATTGCAGCCTCCCTTGAATCCGATGGTACTAATATTCATAACCACATCACAGAGCTTGCAGACCACCTGCCCGTCCTTTTCAAAATATCCTGTCTCCCCACAGATATCACAGGCATCCAGGCCAATACCATAGGCTGAGGAATTGGGCTTTTTGATGACAATGAAGCGAATCTGGGTTCCCTTATCCGTCACATAGGCAAAACGGTGCAGATGACCGTCCTCCACTGCCTCGAAGGGAACATAGACATTTCCGTTCTCAACCTTGGCATCCTCCACCGGAGAAAGCTCCACTTCCTTACTGTCGATGGCTTTCACCACCGTCAGATTCAGAACTGAAAGCACCAGGGCCAGAACCGCCACAGAGGACCATCTCCTGGCATTTCTCCACTTGGCGCGAATCTTCCTGTGCTCCGCCGGATTGGAATAGGTTTCCCCGGCACTCAGACTCTTCAGGGTCAATAGAACCGGTATAATGAGTCCCAGAATCATAGTTGCATATATAAATACTCCGGAATGATTGGAGGTTTCTTTCGCAATCAGGAATAAAGTGTGATTTGACTTTATCATCCGTTTGGCCAAGAGAATCTGAAGTCCCACAGAGGCCATACGAAGGGCATTTACAAGAAGAACTGCCTTTAGAATCAGGGAAACCCTTCCCATCTCAAAGCGGATAGAAACCTGGTAGGTTGCCAGCCCCATGAGAAAAACCAGAATTAAACCAAATAGAAAGCCAATGAATTTATAGAGAAATGCTGTTGAAAAAATGGTATAGTCCGTCACCAGGAAGCCGTAGGGATAGGCCAGCACATCAGGAAATGCATATAGGATGATGGTGAAAATTACAAGAGATAGAGAGATAACGGACGTCATTCTCCCTGCCTTGCCCATCCTCTTCTGTAGCCCACCCAGGGAAAAAATCATAAAAAGTAAAAAAGCCACCAGCGATAGGGCAAAGATAATTAAATTCCACCTGCCGGTATCAATCTTATTCGTGGCATTTTTCATATAGGCCATAATGATAGAAGCCAGAAAGCCCAGAATTGTACTGACAAGAACCACCTTCTTCTCTTTATTCTCAAAGAAGAGCTTTGTGTAGGCAAAGGCCAGGCCCAAAAGGATTGCAGTAGAGATAAGGGCTTCCGTTGTATTAATTAAATAAGTTAACATAATTTCCTCACAGGATTCATTCAAGTCTCGCTTGCGAGACTTGGTGCGGGATTCGCCCCAGCATCAACTGACATCTTCCAAACCGAATCCCTGTGGTCTCCGCTTCGCCGCGCTCAGCGCAAATCGTACATCTGCCTTCCGCGGTCTACGCGTCGCCGCATTCGGTGCAAATCGTGCGTCCGCCGCCTTACACGGTCTACGCTTCACAGCGCTCAGCGCAAATCGTACATCCGCCGCTTCACAGTCTCGATGATCCTTTATCTCAGAGGAATATCATCCCCCACTGAGACAAATTAGTCATAACCCGCCACTAAAAAAGCGGGGAGCCATTCACACTGAGATAAACGCAAAGACAGCACCGTACCGAAAACCCGTTTCCGGTACAGTGCAATGTCTCTGCAACCCGCCTCCAAAAGCCTGAAACAGGTTCCAGCGCTTTTGGGGGGCGGGATAATCAACAGATTGTTATAATTTTGGAGTTGATTCGTTTCTTACCACTCCTGAGGGGTGTAATCCCATCCGTCATAGGTAACTTCCAGATTGCCATCCTTGAAGAACTCGTCGAAGGTGCCGCCAGGGCCGGTCTCAGCATCGGTGTGGATGAGGTATCCGTTCTCCTCGGGGCTGTGGAAGACAAACTTCAAAGAATAGGTATCTGCATTGGGCAGGGCAATATTAGCGCCATAGTGAGGGCCGTCAGAAGCATTCATCTCCATGAAGGTTCCCTCTGCAGCGACCTTGCCGTCAGAACCGGTAACGATATAGTCAACGGTCATATAAGGAACCCAGTCGCCGGTACCAAATCCCAGGTCATTCTGAAGGGCGGATACGTCGCACTCCAGATGAATATCAAAGCCGTCAGTCTTCTCATTTCCGTTGCTCATGGGAACAGGCTGGAAATAAACAGCAGATACATTCAGGAATCCAACTTCCTCATCCTCAAAAATGGGATACTCGGTGAATCCTGCACCGGCATCCGCAGCTGCGTCTGCTGTAGTCTCAGCAGTAACAGCCTCGCTTCCGGCCGCACTGGCTGCCTCTGTCTTAGCGGCAGTGCTGGCTGCCTCTACCTTGGCCTCAGTGCTGGCTGCCTCAGTCTTGGCTGCGCTGGCAACTGCCTGTGAAGGGGCGGAAGAGCTGCTTGCGCTGCCGCCACAGCCTGCGAGGGCCATGGAAGCTACTGTTGCAGCTGATAATAAAGCCACAAGTTTCTTCATCTTCATAATTATCCTCCTTTAGGAAATTGATTTGTTGATTTTGATCCCAGTAAAGTCCGAAAAATAACGGCTGTTTACTAAAATCTTTTATATGACAAACTCATGTTAATGAGTAATCATATCGCATTTAGGGAAGAGACGGCTCATCCTCTCAAAGCCCCATTTCAGACCCTGTCCGGTCCCTCTCCACCGGGATTTGAACCGCCACCGGATAGCTCCTGCCGGCCGTCCTCGGCAACCACCTCAGCCGCCGCCTCTGCCACCGCGGCTCTTTCCTTGGCATGGGCACCCTGACGGATACTCAGGATAAAGGTAATGATAATAATTATTGTCAGTATAATCTGTGGCACGATGGTGCCTACCAGAGGATAAATACCCAGGATATCCAGCACATCATTATAGGGAATCCAGCTAAGCCAGGGAGGACTGCTAAGAGCCCACTCCATTTCATCAAAGACGCCGCCCTCCATTAGCTCCTTGATACCGGCTCCCAGGAAGGAGACGCACATGACGGCCATCAGAATGCTGGTCCCCATAAAGAAGGGCTTCAGCGGAATCTTGATACTGAGGTAGCGTATTGCCAGGAATACGATAACCAGAATCACAACGCCCGTTATGAATCCTGCCCATACCATGTCCGGCCGATCCTCAGCCAGCATGGGCTGATAGAAAAGAATAACCTCGGCGCCCTCACGGAAAACCGCCAGCCAGGCCGTAAAGCCCAGGGTAAAGAGGCTTCCCCTTGTGGCACCCACCTCAGCTTTTCCCTTGATATAATCTGTCCAGACCGCGGCCTCAGACTTGGAAACCATCCAGTTACTGACCCAGAAGAGAACCACCACAGCTGTCAGCGCGGCCACACCCTCTACAATCTCCTGACTCATGTGGTACTCGGCGCTCTGAGACAAGAGCCAGTTAAAAATACCGGCCATAATGAAACTGCAGACCACAGCCAGGGCTGACCCGATATAAACAGGCAGAACCGCTTTCTTATTCCCGGTCTTAATGAGATAGGCGATGATGGCGCCTACAATCAGGATTGCCTCCAGGCCTTCTCTCAGGATAATGAGGAAGCTGCCCAGGAAGACTGCAACCCCCGTAGCCGATGAACTGGTTCCGGCGGAAGCGGAACCTGCAGATGCCGCTGCTGTATCCGTGCTCTTTCCGGTCAGAGGTCCCTCCGGGCTCAGAATCATCCCGTCCTCCAAAAGCTTGGAGCTCAGGTCATCCGCGGCCTTCTGCACCTCTTCCACACCCAGGTCCTTCTTCACTGCCTTTCGCAGGGTAGTGAAGGCTAACTCCACCTCGCTGACTCGGGAGCCGGAAATGAAATTCATGGTATTGCGTTCAAATCCGGATGTCTCGTAATAACCCCAATAGGTGGCTTTGGCGAAGTCGTAAGCCTTGTCCTTGTCGCCTGCCGCATAGAGCTCCACCGCATGGTTGGCCACGCCCTGAATGGCGGCGGCCATGTCATTGTAATTCCAGCCGTCATCGGCAATGCCTGCCGCATTCCTGTATTCATCCCATGTCAGGAAGTACTCATCTAATAAATAACCGCCCTTAGTCTCCTCAGCTGTCTCGTCCCCGGCAGCTGCGGCCGCCCCTTCCGGACTCAGGATGGCTCCGTCTTCCACCAGCATGCCGCACAGGTGATCCGCGGCCTTTTGAACCTCTTCCGCCCCCTGGTCCTTCTTAATGGACTTGCGGAAGTTGGTAAATCCCAGCTCCACCTCACTTACACGGGAACCGGAAATATAATTCATGGTATTCCGTTCAAAACCGGAGGTCTCATAATAGCCCCAATAAGTAGCCTTGGCGAAATTATAGGCCTGCTCCATGTCTCCGGCCTTATAAAGCTCCACCGCATGGTTTGCAACTTCCGAAATTACCTTGGCCTGCAGATTATAGTCCCAATCTGTGACACCATTTGCCGCCATATATTCTTCCCAGGTGAGGAAGCACTCTTCAGCAGCATATGCAGGCACCCCCACAGTGCCTAACAGCATGAGAACTGCCAATAATGCACAGCAAACTCTCCTTAAACCTCTCATACCCTAATATCATCTCCTTAGATTACAGGTTTGCATAACCATATTAGCCATCGCTAATTAGCAGTTGCTAATTAGCCTTTGCTAACTTCGGCATTATAGACACTCATTCCTTTCTTGTCAACAAAAGTATTCATTATTGACAAATTATCTCATTAAAAAAACAGAGGGCTTCCCACCCTCTGTTTTAAAATAACAGCCGAAACTTATGATAATATCTAGCCTCTATTTCCCGATTTCCTTCAGCATATAGCCGCACTCCGGACAGATTGCGGCCCTGCCGTCAGTAGAGGAAATCCAGTCCTCCAGGTCATGTACCCTCTCAACCTCCTTTAAGGGATAGACATAAGCCTTTATAGGCAGATTATCATAGGCCATATAGGCGCATTCCCCCTTGTCACGAAAAGTCTCCACCAGGTCTGACCAGTCCATCCACCGGTCCTTTTCAAAACTCAGACAGCTCTCCCACGAGTTCACAATTCCACGGCAGTAGCGCCTTAGCTCCATACCGTCCCGCTCATGCCTTTTATTAAAGGGCTCCACCGCCTTTTCCCCCAGGCTGCAGGTATTCACAACCGCATACTTCACATCACCTTCCACAGGTACCCTCTCAATGGCCGTGATCCCGATTCGGCATCCCTTAGGCAAAACCACATTCTCTGGCATCTTCATCCTGTGATAACCCGTGAAAATAAACTTGTCCGTTACACTTTGCAACAGCATCCCATCCGTAGGGGCGACGCTGTCCTCATCCAAGAGATATACAGAAACAGTAACATCCGTATCCAAATTCCCCGTCATGGCAGACACATATTGGAGAACGCAATCCTCCCGGGTCTCATAAATATTAGCGGTATAGAGAGGCTCCTCAAACAGGGATGAGCATATAATCTCAGAAGGCATATAGTCATGCTCCAGCACGGAAAGCCCCGTCATCAAATGGGAATCGCTGGTATTCACATACTCAAAGGACTGGGCCCCCACCAGGCTCTGATCATAGTAGGACAGATAGAAATATCCATCCATACCCCAGTCCTCCCCCCAGCTGTTCTTCACAATCCAGGCCCCATCCCCCGGGGGCTGGTAGCCCTCATAGAAATTAGAGGCCTTGAATTCATCATCCCAGCCCACAATACAGACCGAATGGGTGGCCTGGACAGGCATAAAGGTATATTGGGCATAAATAACAAGGTCTTCCCCTATGAAATTCATATAGGGCGGAATATAGGAATCCTTCTCTTCCTGCTCCAAAGCCGCAATTTCCTCCACCGGATCGGGAAAATAGTCCGAAAGCACCAGCATAGCCAGCTCTTCCTTTTTCAGCTTATCCAAATCATAGGTATCCTTGGGCAAATCATTCATCCGCAAGCGCAGCAGAACCATGTCCTTCAATTCCTGAAGTGTCATGTCCCCTACATCCTTTGCCCCGATCCGGACCTCAATATAGTCATCCTTTTCCTTTTCCGTGACATTCTTCGCATCCTGCAGCTGTATCTGAAATGCCAGCCTCTTTTCCTCCAGGCTTTTCTCGGGCATGGTGGAATCGGACTTGCAGCCAATTCCCACGGCCCGGCCCTTTATGAGCTCCATTTTAATTGCCATGGTAGCCAGAGGTCTGTAGAAATAATTACCGTCCTTATCCCGTCCCGCAGGAGACGGCAGCACGTTTGCATCCTCAATTTCATAGCTAATCTCGAAACGCATGTCCTCGGGCAGGCTCCAGTCCCCCTCCCTGTCCAGGGTTCCCTGATTATTGGTATATGGAGCCAAATCCTCCCTCAAAACCCCAATGCCGGAGGCCAGACTGGAAGTGGCCAGGAAGTAGTTTCCCCCATAATCATAGGGGCTCAAATCCACCCCCTCCACCATATGGACACCTTCCCCGGCCTGTTCCTCATCATAGGGATATTGGCCTTCCGGATAATCCTTTAGATCCGGCAGGGCATTTCCTGTAAACCAGGCCAGATGCCTTTCGGACAGGTCCATAGGGAAACCGTATTGCTTTTCGAAATCCTCCTGGGATATGCCTAGGGTACTGAGAATACTGGATTCACTGGCGGCCGTAGTGCCGAAGGTCCAGCAGGTCCCCCAGGGGCTCTGAGAGCGAACGGGTGTTATCACCTTCCTGTCCCTCAGGTCAAATTTGTCCGGAAAGCTATTGGAGGAAATAGAATTGCCGCCAATCCAGGCATACATATCATCCACATCCTCCCCCACCTCCATGAGGATCCCCGCAAATCTCTGCATTTCCTCCCCTAAATGGGTAATGGCCTTCTTCTCTGCATCATTAATTTCGCCGCCTCCCATAATGGCCAGGGAGGCCCCGGCGGGATTCTGGCTAAGAGAAGACTCGCCCCCATTTCCGGCGGAATTCCGGCTAAGGGAGGACTCGCTCCCATTTTCGGCGGAATTCCGGCTAAGGGAGGACTCGCCCTCATTTCCGGCGGAATTCCGGCTAAGGGAAGACTCGCCCTCATTTCCGGGATTGCTGCCGCATGCCATGAGGCCAAACAGTCCTACTAAGGCAAGAATAGATAAAGTTCTCATTAATCTAATATTCATCTACTCAACACTCCGAACCATATCATGCCATACTTCCCCGCCCCAGACAGAGCCGGAAATTCCATTATCCCGGAAACCAAATTTCTCATACATGCCAATCTTAATATCATGACAGGTCAAAATGAGCCGGCTGCAGCCGTGTTCCCTGGCTAATTCACAATAATGCTCCACCAGACTCCGGGCCAGGCCCCTTCCCCTGTATTCCGGCAGCACATCCAGGCCCAGCAGCATGACATTCTCCCCTGCAGGATCATAGAGACTAATATCCGTGAAAAATTCGTCCCTAAAGATATGCTCCTTAGTGGAAAGACCGTTCAGGAAACCCGCCAGATGCCCGGTCTCCCTGTCCTCCGCCACCAGAAAAAGGTCGGACGCCTGCTCCGCCCTTTCCTTCATATGCTCTTCCGAACAGGCCTCATTGGGCGGAAAGCAGATTCTCTCAATCTCTGCCGCCTCCCCCGCCTCTTCCTTCCTAATTGTCCTAAAAATAAACTGATTCTCTGTCAAAATATATCCTTTCTCAAAATCAAAAATCATTCCGGCCCAAAGGTCATGGTATAGGATGCATCAAATACCTGGCCGGGTTCCAGAGCATTTCCATCTCAAAACACAAAATCATTCCGGCCCAAAGGTCATGGTATAGGATGCATCAAGTACCTGGCCGGGTTCCAGAGCATTTCCATCTCAAAACACAAAATCATTCCGGTCCAAAGGTCATGGTGTAGGATGCATCAAATACCTGGCCGGGTTCCAGAGAGTTCCCGTATTCCCTCTCCTCCAGCTTTTTGTGAAATCCCTCCCTGTCAGCTCTGCCGTACCAGGGTTCGATGCACATGAAGGGGGCGTGCATATTGGCAGGAGACCAAAGCCCCACCAAATCCGAATCGAAATCCACCTTTACAATCCTCTCCACCACTTCTCCCTGACCCGAAATGGCTTCTTCCTCATGGCTTTCCTCTTCTGTCTGGATAATACGCCACAAAGTCACGCTCTGGGTCTGACGGCCCTCCAGTATCAGGGCGTCCTCCGAAAAAAGGTCATCATCCAGATATAGTCTGCCATCCGCTACGAAAAGCTCATCCTCCCGTCCGCTTAGACAGCCGTCACTCCCCAAAATCTGGGTCAGAAAAACCGCTCTTCCTGAATCAAATGTCAGATAGGACCGGTCAAGACTGCAATTAAAGGCGGGATGGGCTCCTATGGAAAAGTACATCTTTTCCCCGTTTGTATTCTCCACCTTCCACATCACCTTCAGGCTGCGTCCCTCCAGCCGGTATCCAATCTGAAGGCGGAAGGCAAAGGGATACTTCTCCCTTGTCTCCTCATTATCCAAAAGCTCATACCAGACCTCCCGGCCGCTCTTAGAAAGCTGTTGAAACTCCATATCCCTGGCAAAACCGTGCTGGGACATCTCATAGATTTTGCCCTTATAAATAGATTGTTTCTCGAAATAATTTCCCACCAGAGGAAACAGCACCGGGGATGTTCTCTTCCAATACATGGGATCGGCCTGCCATAGGTATTCCCTTTCTGTATCCACGTCACAAACAGACTTGAGCTCAGCCCCCAGGGAATCGATCTCCACCCTTAATTCTCCATTCTTTATAATAGAACGCATGTTATTTCCTCCCTGTCAATCAATACTCTTAATAAACATTATAACTAGCATCCATCCTCTTCTTACCCTGCTGGACAATCGAGTAGGGAAGACGCAAATCGCACCCTCTCGTCCGCGGGCCGCCAGTCGGCTTTAGCCGACAAATTTCATCTCGGCGGCTCTGCGATAAAAAAGCGTTAACAGAGACATTATACTCCAAAATCCCCATTGACGCATTCTCAAAATGCAAAACCACAGGCACGCCGACGAGACTTTGGCTCCTAGCCTAATCGAGAGGGGGATAAATCCCACCTCGATTCCGGCTTCGCCGCTATCATCTCTCTAGCAAGCTTGCTCGATGATGAGCGGTCGCCGTAAGCCGTGGTCTGCAAGCAAGCTTGCACCATGGCTTTCGGCTCGTCGCCTAACCGAGAGGGGAAGAAAGACCCCACCTCGATTCCGGCTACGCCCACATCTCAAGTCCTACGGGCCTTCGATGATGGGCTGTCGCCAAGGTCTCTCTGGCGTGCAGGCACGCCGATAAGGCTTTGGCTCCTAGCCTACAATCGAGTAGGGGAGGAAAGCCCCCCTACTCGATTCCGGCCTCGCCCTCATCTCAGGCCCTTCGGGCCTTCGATGATGGGCTGTCGCCAAGGCCTCATCGGGACGCAAGCGTCCCATGAGGCTTTGGCTCCTAGCCTACAC
>JAILCB010000144.1 GCA_024680595.1 Lachnospiraceae bacterium
GAATACGCGCTGTTGTACAGCGCGCATTCTTGAGGCCGTTTTTTTGTAGCACAAGACCGGCAAGCGAATGCAAGCTTGCTTGCAGATTCATTTGCCGGTCGTAAGAACATGGAGCACGAAGTGCGGAATGTTCGCGTGCGGAATCGAGTAGGGGGGCTTTTCCCCTACTCGATTGTAGGCTAGAAGCCAAAGTCTCGTCGCCGTGCTTGCACGAGCGCGAGACCTTGGCGACAGCCCATCATCGAAGGCCCGTAGGGCCTGAGATGTGGGCGTAGCCGTAATCGAGTAGGGAGGCTTTCTCCCCTACTCGATCCCATTGGTGGTGAGACGGGCACGGCTGTCAGCCCAGACCCGCGTCCGCCTTTGATAAAGGGCATTGAAAAAAGACCCCCCGCATCAGCGGGGGGCTTTTTCAAATAGATCAAGATGTAATTGTTTATAGAATACAATTGTAACCAGTAAAAATTACATACTCAAGCTACAAGGATTCAAATAATTACAGAAGAAAAACAGGAAGCTTGTCTTTTGCTCCATTGAAGGATTTTGACTTCACCATATTGACAAGCTGTCTGTCAGGTCTAGCAATAACAGTATCCTTAACTTCAGCAACAGGTTCTGCAGCGGGTTCTGCAACAGACTCTACTGGCGCAGTAACTTCTTCAACTTTGACTTCTTCACTCATCTCTGCTTTCTCCTCTGGCTTTTCTGGATTAATATTATCAGTAACTTCCGCGGGAATATCCTGAACAGCCTCAGCTGATGTAACCTCAGGCTCAGATTTTACCTCTTCCACAGCCTCTACAGGAGCGGCTACAGGCTCAGATTCAGCTTTTACCTCTTCCACAGCCTCTACAGGCTCAGGATCGGCCTTTACCTCTTCCACTGCCTCTACAGGCTCAGGATCGGCTTTTACCTCTTCTACCACCTCTACAGGAGCGGCTTCAGGCTCAGCCTCAGCCTTCACCTCTTCCACCGCTTCCACAACAGGAGCAGCTTCTGGTTCTGCCTCGACCTTAACCTCTTCCACTGCCTCTACAGGTGCAAGGGGTTCCGCTTCAACCTTAACCTCTTCTACTACAGGTTCAGCATTAGCCTTCACATCCACTGATGCAGTTTCTACAGTCTCCTGAATCGAATCAGCAGAGGCTTCTGCTACGGCCGCTTTCTTCGTTGCAGCTTTTGACTTAGGTGCTTTCTTAGCCCTTGTTTTTCTTGCGGAAGTTCCTGATGCTTTTTTCTTTTCAGACTCCACTTTATCTATTCCTTCCTGATGAATCTGTCAATAACAGGAAACAGAAAACAGTTTCCCTAACACGCCGGTCATATTCCGCAGAAAGCGGCTGATTCAAACATCCAACCGGTCGCACATATTATCATAAACAAAGTAACCAAATATGCTTATGATAATATACTGCGGCGGTTAAAAGCCCCGCCGCAGCGTTAAAATTAAATTAATAAACTAAATTAGTCTGTGATTGTAGGAACAATCTTCTCAGTATCGTTATGAGGACGAGGAATAACATGGGTGGAAACAACCGTTCCAACAACAGCGGCAGCAGCAGAGCCAGCCTCAACAGCAGCCTTCGTAGCACCGACATCTCCTCTTACCATAACAGTTACCAGTCCGGAACCGATCTTCTCATATCCAACCAGTCTGACATTGGCAGCCTTAACCATAGCATCAGCAGCCTCAATAGCTCCAACAAGACCCTTGGTCTCAACCATTCCTAATGCTTCTGAAATCATATACTATCCTCCTAATAAAGATATTTAGCAAAAATTCATAATACCAACAAAATCAATATAAGCTAACTATTGAAATTTGACGTATTAGACGTAAGGCTCTGTAGCGGAGGTAGGAGTACCACCGAATGCGCTAAGCAGCTTCTTACCAACCTCGATACCTGCTCTAACAGCCTGACGGACAGCACCGGAATCTCCAGTGAAGGCTACGATAACCTCATTAGAGAAGCTGGTTCCACCGTTCTTAGGTGTGCAAACAGCAACGATCTCTACGTTGGCAGCCTTAACGGCTGTATCAGCAATAACAACACCCATAGCAGCAGGGCAGCCATTGGTGAAGCCGAATGCCTTACCAATAGGAGTGCCGAATGCCTTGTTCAGGCAGGTTGAAGCACGGGCAGTGAACTGATACTCAAGGAAGTTTGTGCTGTCATCATTTGCAGCATAAACCTCTCCGAAATACTTGGGAATGCAATCCAGCGCGATCTCTACGCAGCGCTTTGCATCAGAAACATCGTCAGCTCCAACGATGATAAGGCATCCATGTCCGCCGCTTCCCTCAGTATCCCTGGGCAGCTCAACAGAAATAACCTCAGTATTGGTAGCCTTAACAGCCTCGTCAACGGCCATGATCTGAGGGCCGGCACCGGTACGGCTTCCAATGATTCCGATTGAACGATACTTGCCAACATTGAATCCATCAACCAAAAGGGGATCCAGAGCGGCAATAACAAGACCATAGGTATGTCCCATAGAAGTTCCGACAAACTCGGTCATTCCGATGTCTGTTCTCGGAGTGAATGTAGGTGCGGAAGCCTCAGCTGAGCCCATTTCATTTTTAACTTCGTCCATGATCTTTTCCACTAATTCCTGATCCATATAGCTCTCCTCCTTATAATATGGAATATAGATAATTGTCAGACCAAAAGTCAAAACAATTAAACGGTTCTAAAATTATCTGACAGACAGTCCCTTTACTAATACACACCGTCTGACCCGTGCAAAGGATTTTGCGGAAGTTAGTCCCTCACCAGTAGGTCCGGCAATTGTAAAGGTCGTATAACCCTCACCGCCAACACCAATACCGGCATAGGAAGGACCATTCTTTACAAAGATAGTCGTCTGGATCTTCTTGGCCATCTTTGTAAGTTTGTCAATGTTCTTGGAGTGCATCATAGCACTGTGCCTATTTCCATGCTCCACTTCAACAGCCACATCAATAGCCGTATCCACATCAGGAACACGAACAACAGGGAGGATTGGCATCATAAGCTCAATCTGTACAAACGGATGCTCTTTCGGTACATCCATTGTGATAATACGGACATCGCTGCCAACCTCAATACCGATCTGCTTCAAGATGTACTGGGCGCTCTTACCGACAAAATCAGTCTTAGGACCGTTCTTCTCTGTAACTACCAGATCAATTAGCTTTTGAATAATTGCAGGATCATCAATCTGATAAGCACCATTTTTCTTCATATTGAAAAGCAGGAAATCAGCGATGGAATCAACAGCAATTACTTCTTTCTCAGCAATACAGGGCAGATTGTTGTCGAAGCTGCAGCCATTCACAATATCTTTAGCTGCCTGTTCAATATCTGCCGTCTCATCCACAACAACCGGAGGATTTCCAGGTCCTGCTCCAATAGCCTTCTTACCGCTTGAAAGCACCTTCTTAACGATTGCAGGTCCACCTGTACAAACCAGCATACGTACCTTAGGATGCTCCATCATCTTGTTGGTATTCTCAATGGAAGGATTCTCCACTGTAACAACCAGGTTCTTGGGAGCTCCGGCCTCTTCCAAAGCACAGTTGATCATATGGATTGTATCCAAAGTGACCTTCTTTGCCCTGGGATGGGGACTGAATACTACAGAATTACCTGCTGCCAGCATACCAATCGAATTACAGATAATGGTTTCGGTAGGATTAGTTGTAGGAGTGATAGCTCCAATTACACCATAGGGCGAATACTCAATCGTAGTAAGTCCGTCGTCACCGGTCAATGCTGCAGTCGTCAAATCCTCGACACCGGGAGTTAATTCAGCAGCAGTACGGTTCTTAACAAGCTTACTCTCGTAGCAGCCCATACCTGTCTCATCAACAGCCAATTTCGAAATATATTCGAGATTGCTCTGATTCAGGATTACATCCCGAATAGCCTGGACAAATCTCTTCCTATCCGCCATTCCACATTCCATGTACTCAGCCTGAGCCTTCTCAGCAGCTGCAATTGCGCTGTCCATATCCTGGAATACACCGGGAATCTTTGACTCAGCACAGCATGCAGCATCCTGACAAGCTGACGGATTTTCAGAAAGATTCTGAACAACCTGCTTAATAACAGCATCGATGAGACTCTTATCTATCTCCAAAACGAATACCTCCTTTCTGAAAAAATCAATTTACGAGTCACCTAGTTCCATAAATTCCTATTATACCAGGAACCTAATAGACATTCTCAATTACTTGTCCTATTTAATCTTTAGAGGCATCCGTTTAACCAGTCTAGCCCCGTTCACGCCAACCCGGCGTACGGCCTCATCGCCCGCATTGAGACGAACAAGGTAAACAGGGCGATCAACCGGAAGCTTTTCATAATGTACTGCCGCATAAGAAGAAGAAACGCCGATACCTGTACCCAAAACGGAATCCTTGCTGGCCTTATGGGCCAGTTCCAGAACATTCGCCTCAGGAACCTTCTGCATTTCAACAGGAATTCCTTCTTCTTCCGCCCCATATAAAATCTGCTGTAAGATTAGCTCGTCCTTCAACTGATCCGAATAATAGAACTTTATGGTAGGACGCGCTGCTTTCGTAATAGTCATCCCCTCAGCTCCTCTGCCATGGATAAAACAAGGCCGGTGGCTACGGCATTTCTGGGACCTTCTACGCCACGGATATTTGCCCGACCGGAAACTATACGATAACTGGCAAGAGAATCAGTTACAAGTTGAGGAACCTCGAAATCTAAGGCAGAACCACCTACCAGAACCACAAACTCAATATCTCTCACATTACCAGTGGGGCTAACCTTCTCAAGAGCCCGAATGGCGTTTGTAACAAAAACCTTTTCCTTAGCGGACTGTCTGACAAGCTTTATCTTCTCGATAGAATGCTTTCCTTCAATGGGAACCATTCCATCCTCCTTCAGAATAACAACTCTGGCAAAAAAGCTAGGATCCAGAGGCTCATCAAAGAACTCAACCGTTCCGTCTTCATGACGGATATGGAAAAGACTCTCGCACTTGGCCAGGGGATATTTCTTTATATCCTCAGCCAAATCAAAACTGTCAAGTCCCAACTCAGACTGAATTAACAGGGTAACCATATTTCCTGCGCCAGCCAAATGAATAGAGGTAATCTTGCCTTCCCTAGTAATGATAGAAGCATCTGTAGAACCGGCTCCCATATCCAGAATTGCAAGAGGAGTACTGGTACCGGGAGTCGTAAGAGCACCGCGGATAGCCATATCAGCCTCTACACCGCCAACCTTTACAGGGACATTAATCTCATGTGAGACTTCATCGGCAATCCTCTCCATCTGAAGTCTGTCCGCCTTAACCATAGCGGCGATTCCAACGGCATTCTCCTGGGAAAACTCCCCGGCCATACCGCCCTGAACCTTCTGCGGAGTAAAAGTATCAACTGCCAACAAGTCCTGAATCTTTATATCATTAGGGCTAGTACCGGTCAAATTACCCATAACAATTCGGACCTTCTCCAGCATTCCTCCGGCATTCGTACCAGATTCACCCCGGACATCCCGAACATCAGGAACACCACGTACGGCGCTCATAATCTTATCAGCGCCACTGTCCACATCTACCTTAATCTTCTTTCCGGCATCTCCAATAACTTCAATGAAACCTGCCGGAATCTTTCTAGCCCTGACATCGCCCTGGGGAGTCTTGATGACAACCGCGGAACGGTTTCCGATAAGAGCTCTGGCAATAGGAACAACCTGTTTTGTCTCTTCTGAACTCAAATGGAAAATCGTCGCAATACCGTAAGGATTCGAGAGAACCTCGATTACTCCGCCCTGGGCGGCAACCTCAACGGCACTGGGCATATTCAGGGGAACCTTATCAATAAAAGCAACCTCATCTACAATCGGAATTTTCTTTAAAAGCCTGTTATTAATCAAAACACCGTCGTCTTTTTTTACAATAGCCGCGGTAATCTTGACACGCTCAGCAGCCTTATTAATCATTTCTGCAGCCTCGCGGAAATCCACGGTTGCAGGAATGACAACAATATAATCCTTATCAGGGGTACAAGAAGAAAGATCATCGATTCTGACAGTATAGCCAGAACCCATCCCAATACCACCGGGAGTTTCAGGATTGTGACCGATAAGTGTAGACTCAGTAATGATTGTCTCCGTGATCGTTTCCATGGCCACATCACCAATAACGGGGGCGGCCTCATTTACACGGATTTCATCTACATTCTCAACAGACAGGCCAGCCTTTTTCAAGGCTTGGGTCAGAGAACGGAAAACACCCTTAATATTGTCCTTCGTCCCCTTGATTCCTGTAGTGGGAACGATTCCACTGGATATAATTTCAACCTCGGAACCTTGTAGTCTTCCGATAGCAGTTTCGGTCGTAGCGTTGCCGATATCAATGCCTGCTATAATTTTCATTTTAAAACTCCATATTCCCCCACTCCCGCCCTCCTAAAAGGACGGGAGCAGGGATATAGATTCAATTCGTTAAAGATACGTCGTTATCAATCTTTTCTCAGACGATCACGCTTCTCATAAACTTCAACTGCCTCACGAACCAGCTTTGCGCTAGTGATGGCATTGTACTGTCCTTCAAGCTCCTCAGCAATAGCGATGAGCTCTTCCTTGGTGGAACGATAAGGACGAAGGGCATTGTAGATCTCCAGAAGTCTGTCATCGGGAACTGCAATAAGCTCAGCAGCACGTCTCAGGTTAGTAGCAAATGCCGCATTACCTGCAGACTCGGAAACCTGTGCCTGCATCTCAAGGGTCTCAGGAGCAATTCTCAGATCCTCAGCTGTCAGGGTTCCGTCATAGATCTGCTCGATCTTCATATCAGAAAACTTCTTGCCGGTAGGGGAAAGAAGCTTGTCACCCATCTTGTCTGCCAGAGGATAATTCTCCTTGGTAACCTTAGTCCCTGCTGCCGGCGCTGCAGCCGGAGCAACAGAAACGCCGGAAGCGGAAAGTGACTTCAATACATCATTTACCAGTCTGGTAAGTTCATCCTGATTCATTCTATATCCTCCTCACAGAAATTCAACTTTCAGGGTCTGAGGCTTCTTATTTCTGTCAGTAAGCTCTGTCTCCTTAATGTGAAGCAGAGCGGAAATAGCCTGATACTTCGGTCTAGCCATCTGGTCATTTCTGACCGGAACAGGCGTAGGAGACTCACCCTTAGCATACTTAGCAGCATTCTTACCAATCTGACGGAATGTATCCAGATCGATAAGAGGTGCCTGAGGGAACAGCTCCAGGTTTGCAAGAGGAGCAAGATCCTTCTGATGGATAACTGTTGTGCCCTTGGACTGGATGCCGATTCCGATGCCGGATCCGCTATACTTAGCAGCCGTGTGGGCAATAAAGGAAACGTCAGAGGTATGGTAAACCTTGATAATCCTGCAGGAAAGTCCTTCTTCCTCGATACCAGCCATAACCTCACGGAGAACCCTGTCATGAGGGATCTGGATAATGGTACGGGTCTGCTTTGTACCAAAAGCAGGTCCTAAGCCGATAACGACTTCATTCGCAACAGTACCCTTCTGTGCCTCTCCAACCTCAGTAACCTTCAGGTTGCAGGGAGTATCCTTTGTGAAAACCTCGCCTGCTGCTGCAGGAGCAGGAGCGGCTGCAGGTGCATCCGCTGCAGGAGCAGCAGCTGCTGCCAGGTTCTCAGTTAAAACCTTTTTAATAATCTCTTTTAATCTAGCTTCATCAATTTGCATGCCGATTCCTCCTCAATCAAAAGTCTTCCGGCCGCATAGCGTTAGGAAGCGTCTTGAGCTCATTCCATCTCTCTTCACTGATCTGATATCCAGTCATCGGGCCATGATAGTCATTAGCTGCATTTACGCCACTGAATACATGGAAATCCTGATCAAAGATCGAAGAGGTGTGCAGATAGTCACCAGCAACACGCTGCTTCATCATATTGAATACGCTCTCGGCTACATCGTCAAATCCAGCCCTGTGAAGTGCCTTAATAAAGTCAACGCCGGTAACCCTCTTTGCCATCATCTCTTCAATGGCCTTCAGATCCTCAACAACGTTTCTGTTAGGCATATCCTGGCTACCATTTGCATAGGTTGCGCACTCAACTTCTTCATCGGTGATCTCAGGAAGACCCATCTCCCTGAACAGGCCCTGAATAGCCCTGGCAGCCTTATTTCTGACGCGGACAACATCCTCTTCCTTTACAGGACGGAGACCGCCGTCAACCTTAAGGTCACGCTGGATGACGCACCAGTCATCATAGTCCTCAGCATCCCAGTTGGAACCTGCGAACATATTATCATAGTTAGGAGTTGAGCTGTAACCTGAGCAGATATAGTCAGTACCAGGAACCAGCTGCATAAGAGTACGGGCACACCTTCTGAGGTCGGAATGAGTAAAGGTCTGGTCATTACTGGATGCGCACTCAAGACCCAGCATCATGGCCAACAGATTCTCTGCAAGAATCTCACGGATTCCACTGGGAACACCGGCAGGAACACCGACGCAGCTAACGGAACCGTTCTGAGTACCCTGAACACCGGCACCCTTTGTAACATAGAGGCATCTTGCCTCGAGATACAGCATAGACTTGCCCTCAGCAAATCCCATCTGAACCTCGGAACCGGAACCGGATGTGAAACGCATCTTCATACCTCGGGAAGCGTAGCAGGAAGCCAAGAATGCCTTAGAATAAGGAGTATCATCACCATCGATGAAAACAGGCTCTGTGCCGTAAACGGAAATGGTCTCAGCATAGGAGGTGAAGCCTCTCATACCCATAACCAGCTCGGTTGCTTCCTCAACAGCACACTGGGTCATTGTTCCGGGACGTCCAACCTGAGCGCCAACCAGAATACCCATAGCGTTGAAAGGGGCATAACGTGCAATACCGACTGTGGTCTCCATCTCGTTAAATCCACGATAGGCGCCTTCAGCAGCATCACAGGCAATCTGTACCATGCTGTCCTTGACGTTGGTAACGTGAGCCTGGTTTGCAGGAGAAATCCTGGCACGCATCTTGGTCACGCCCATCATCATCTCAAGGACTGTCATGTAACCCAGAACTTCCGTCAACTTAGCGGGAGTCATGGAAAGGGAAAGTCTTAAGATTTCCGCACGACTTACATTAATATCAACCAGCTTCCTCGCCATCTCAAGGGAGTCAACTGCCATAGCCTCTTCGGCGTTCTCTAATACGATAGCGTGGTCAGCGATAAAGCTGTCGAGCATATCAAAGTCTGCTCTTGCCTTGCCATCAAGCTCTGTTACTACGCCATTTTCAATTTTGATACTGGGCTTGGGATCGAACGGACTGTTCATGGCAATGAGACCCACCTCAGGCCACTCGCTTACAAATCCGTCCTGATTCACCGGCCGTTTTTCCAATGCCTCAAATCTTTTTGATCTCTTCATCTTACATCCTTTCGACTGTCAAACGACTCATCATTTGTCATCTTTTGAAAAGACATTTTTGTAAATGTAACCATCTGGAAATATTCTGATTATTCAAAAAACACGAACTTCATCTCTCCTTCAGCTCTGCCCTGTAATTAACCTCTGGAGAATTGATTTCATTCCGCCTTTTGACACCAGAATACCTGCCAAAAAACCTGTAGGAAAGTAAAAAACATACCGAAAAGCACTGCGGATACCGCAGCTTTTGGTATGTCTCCGGATATCACGTCCGAAACTTCCCTTCATGAATCTGCAGCAGGTCTTCTGGCTCACGCATATAGAGGAAATATTGTCATCCCCTCTGCTGAAGCACCTGGCCTTCTCAGGTTTCCCCAATGGCCCGGATATTCATCCGACAGATGCCTCATCCGCGCTTACAGCGGCGGTACCGCTCGTGAATTTCACACGATTGTCTATTCTCCGGAAACAATTCCGGCACTGCAGACAGTTACTGAAAAATGGTGCTGCCGCGCATGGCGGCAAATTGTGAAAATATACATTCAATGCCTACAATCATTGAACCTGAAAAACATTTTAACAAATCGGAAAAATGAATGCAAGCAAAAAATGGTCAAAATGAAACATATTTTAGAGAAAAATCACGCCAAACATGATTCGTTTTGTCTAATTTTTGTCAAACCCCGAAAACAATTTGTTTTCATATTCACTATAAATACAAGCAAATTTAATTAAATTCAAGGCTATTTATACCAAACCATCTGAAAAATTAGACTTATTTCAAAAAATACCAAAGCAAAATGGTCATCCGTAATCCGCTTCACCCCCGCCCATGTACGCAGTTTGCTTCGCGGCCCTTTTCAGAAAGGCAAAATCTTCTCATGAAATGAATTAGAACGCCTCTCTTTAACACTAATGAATATTAGAAACGGAGGACTTCCTACACTTCGTTCAGATAGTCCATTCAGGTGTTGCCGTCTTCTGCAGCTCTATGGCATCCGGCAGTGAGATGACCGGATCGATGGGATTCATCAGATAATCCCTAAGATCCTGAATTCCTCTTCCCGTAACCGAATCCACTTCAAAAATCTTGGAGCAGCCTGCATTCTCCAGCCACAGCCTGGCCATGGGAATATTTGCCTTTGGTGTATCGCACTTAGTAATAATACCGATAATAGGTCTATTAATAACTCCGGGAATCCCATAGCCTAATATACTATATGGTTCATCCGCACCGGCCAGTATCCCCACCAAATCACATTCAAAAGAGAAACAGGCAAGAGCCACAGATGCTTTCGAATACTTGGATTCATAACATTCACCGGGAGTGTCAATAAATATATCCCAGGAATTCACATACTGGGTCTTGTCGTATCCCAGCTGCTTACCCTTCAGAGCCTGGATGAGCGTGGTCTTTCCCGCCTCACTTCTGCCCGCCAGATAAAGCTTCCGGATATGCTTTCCATTAACCTCGGCCTCCTGAGAGGCCCGCCTTGATTCCTCAAACTCCAGATCGTTCAGATCCCCTGCACTGATTGCCATCTGCACCTCATGAAATACTAATTCTCAAAAAAGCTACATTATAATATGGTTTCATTAACGAAAGGATTCGGAAGTTCTAAATCCTTACCCGACCGCCCCGTCGCAAAGCGAAGGGCGTGTCCCGCGTAATAGGCGGGATTCCTGAATACGATTCCCTGTCGCATACGGAAAGTCATAGGATTCCTGTTTTGCCCAATACGTGGGATTTCCAAATACGATTCCCTGTCGCATATGGAAAGTCATAGGATTCCTGTTTTTTCCAGAATACAGGATTACTGAAACCGCCCCCTTGCATCGGACAGGAATAAAAATAAGGAACCTGCTTCTTTTCAAAAACAGACTTCCATAAAAAACACTTATCCATATCAGATAAGCCGGACTTCAATTATATATAATCTAGTCCCAAGGCCTACATATTTTTTGATTCGGAAAAACCCTTTATTCAAGAGCCAGCGGACACACATTAAAGTGCAATGATTCTGAAAAGAACTGGAGAATCTGCCTCATCGCTTCAATCACGTCCCCTCTGGGTCCCGTTATAATCAGAGTTCCGCTGAAGCGATCCATGAAACCGATATCCACCGCTCCGGACTTGACCGCCAGATCGGCTGCAATAACCACGGACTCCTGAGGCCTGATATTCAGGACACCCAAAGAGCCCTCCGGACGGGCTCCTCCCTCGTGGGTGCTGTCATGAAAACCGATATCCAGCGCCAGATTGGAGAAAACGATATCATCCGGAGAACCCATTACATGGGCAAAGGAAATCTCCCTTGCCACCGTCTGAACCTGTACGGAACGAACCTGACGGGCACCTGTGGCCTTAGCCTTATCCATGGCCCTGCCGTAAATCCTGTTCAGGATTTCCTCTTTACTACCCCGCATTGCCATGGCGGCTTACCTTTTCGTAATCGGACAGGACACATAATTGAGAGTGTCGCGGAAGTAATACACAACCTCCTCGATAGCATCCGTAACGGCGGAAAGCTCTCCCGTAATAATCAGCGTCCCCGAAAACCGATCTGCAAATCCCAAATAGACCTCAGCGGCCTTTACTGCAATATCCGAAGCAATAACCACCGACTCCGGCGGCGTCATATTCATAATGCCGATTGCAGAAGTCGCATAGTCAATATTCGGATTCAAACCCAACTTTGTGTAAACGATAGGCGCAGGACCACCGATAATATGAGCAAGCGTAATTTCCTTACCGGCAACCGTCTCCTGAACGATTCTTACCTGATCGTTTGGATCATAATTATCCTGCATGTACTTTTACTCCTTCTTATTGTTTTGTTCCTCATTGAATTGATCTTCATATGCGCTGACGCAGGATATGAAATCGTCAATTCCTTCCTCTGTCACATTGCTGACCTGGAAAATCTGCTTTGCTCCTGCATTCTCCAGATACTTATGAGCCTTATCGATCTGATGCTCCTCCGCAATGTCACATTTAGTGATAACGCCTATTGTAGGTTTCGGGAACATTGTGGCGAAGTTAGGCGGAAACATGGACTGATCGTCCGTAGCAGACTGCAAAAGCACAATCAAATCAGACTGCATAGAGGTCACCATAAGGGGACCCCTGAACATCCGTCGCTCCAAATATTCCCCAGGCGTATCAATCATATTGAAATCACTATTTACAACCTGAATGGTCTGGGTCTTTTTATATCTCAAGTCCTCGTGGTTAATCCTCTGGCACAGGGATGTTTTTCCAACTGCAATACGGCCAATTAGCATTAACCGGAACTTTCTCTCCTGACTCTCCATAATCAGGTCTTCGTGATAATGGTGGGCGCAAAGCCCAGGCCAGCCCGGTCGCACATTACAGCCATCACATCCCGAAGCGCTGCTTCCACGGCAGACACATCCCCTGTAATAACCAGGGAGCCATTGAACCGATCTACAAAGCCCACATGCACCTTTGCGGCCTTTGTACAGACATCGGATGCAATCATAGCGCCTTCACTGGGGGTAATGGTCATGATCCCCACAGAGCCCTTCTCATCCAGGAGTCCGAATTTATTGTAGAAATCCGGATTGGGCTTGGCTATGACATGAGCCAGAGTGATCTGCTTTCCCGGCACGAATTCCTGTATAATTCGTTGCTTCTCATCAAATTCCATATTTTGCTCCCGCAAAAAAACTTACAGTGCGTCCATCTCCCGCCTAATGGAATCCATAGCGGACTTCACGGCGGCTGTGCTGCCCATTACAACAAGGCAGGTGATATGATTGGGACACGTTCCATTCAGTTCCCCGGCCAGTACATCGGAAGCCTTTTCCGCCACATCACTGGCCACAACAACTTCCAAAACCGAACCCTGACAGATTCCAAGGGACTCGATTCTGGGTGAATTGTCAATCATGTCCTGCATACGCTTGTCAAACGCCTTCCTCTTGATAATCTGAAGGGTTCCTGCGGCAGGACGATCGATTATCGCATACTTCATATAACACCCCCTGCGATAGAATTATCCGTACTTTATGATATATGGGATCACCCCCATTTGTCAATAGACGAATTTAGTCATTTGTTTGTATTATTTGCCGGAATTTCCTAATCTTTTGTATGTTTTCACATACTTCATCATGCGCTTCTCCAGTTTTTTTGTGAAAGCTTTGGCATCCATTCGCCAGACCCAGTTGCCTCCCAGGGTGGACGGGGTATTTATCCTGCCCTCGCTTCCCAGACCCAGATAATCCTGCATGGGAATAATACAGTAATCCGCCACACTCATATAGGCTGCCCGGATGAATTTCCAGGGAATCTCCTTCATGGCCACTCCCTTTAGGTCCAGATACTTTGTGGCAAATTTCCGGTCCCGCTTACTCATCTGTCCAAACCATCCCAGCAGGGTATCATTATCATGGGTTCCGGTATATACTACGGAATTCTGTATATGATGATGGGGCAGATAGACAGAATCCCCTTTGGCGTCAAAGGCAAACTCCAGAATCTTCATTCCGGGGAAGCCGGTGCGCTTCACCAGTCTCAGGACGGAGGGTGTCAGAAAGCCCAGATCCTCCGCAATTATGGGCCGGTTTCCCAGGGTCTTTTTGATGGTGTCGAACAGGGCATAGCCCGGTCCCTTCTCCCACTTGCCCTTGACCGCCGTTTTTTCTCCATAGGGAATGGCATAATAGGAATCAAAGCCCCGGAAATGGTCAATTCTCACAATATCATATAGCTGGAAGCATCTCTCTAGACGCTTTAACCACCAGTCATAGCCTGTCTCCTTGTGATAAGGCCAGTCATAGAGGGGATTTCCCCACAGCTGCCCGTCCTCAGTGAAAGCGTCCGGCGGACAGCCCGCCACCCCTTTGGGCTGCATCAGGGCATCGAACTGGAAGAGCTTGGGATTGGACCAGGCATCCGCGCTGTCCAAGGCCACATATATAGGAATATCCCCCACAATCCGGATGCCATTATTATTGGCATAGGACTTCAGGGCCATCCATTCCACTTCAAACTCATATTGCAGGAATTCATAGAATTCAATATCATCCTTTAGCCGCTTTTTCGCTTCCTTCAGGGGGCCGCTCTTTCTGAGCTTTAGATCCTCATCCCACTCGGTCCAGCTGACGGATTTCTTTTCATCCTTGATTGCCATATAAAGGGCATACTCCTCCAGCCAGAAGGCATTCTTTCTGCGGAATTCCAGAAACTGCCTTTTCCTGGATATAGCGCTCCTCTGAAATGCTATGCGCAGAAGCTTGTAGCGGTTCTCATAGACCTTCTCATAATCAATCTCCAGGGGATTAGTGCCGAAATCTATGGCATCCGCCTCCTCCTGTGTGATCCAGCCCTTATGAATTAGCCTCTCTAGATCAATATAATAAGGGTTTCCCGCGAAGGTGGAAAAAGAAGAATAGGGGCTGTCACCATAGCTGGTGGGTCCTAAGGGCAATATCTGCCAAATGGACTGGCCCGCCGCCTTCAGGTGATCCACGAAATCATAGGCCTCCTTTGAGAAACATCCAATGCCGTATTTGGACGGCAGGGAAAATACCGGCATGAGAACTCCCGCCATTCGCATAATTATATACTCCTCCTTTCAACATGAAAAATCAGCTCTTCTTTAAGTATAGCAGAGAAAAGGCATTATCGCCGCTGTTTACAGTGATTGCCGCTGAAGACTGGACGAAATAAATGCTTTCAAACTGCACCTTCTTCTCTATTGTTTCCCTAATGTGTAATAGATCCTTCTGGGGAATTCCGGCATAACTAATGACGAGCATCCTTTTATCCGCATTCTTCATCTTCCCGCTTTCCGTTTCCAAATACCGGTACCAGGAATTTTCTTTGGAACCTAGCCTGGATTTGACAAATTTCATCCTGCCATTCTTAATTGTCATTACGGGCCGAATCAAAAAGGAATTAAATATTGTCGCCACAAATGGTGATAATTGGCCTATATTCTTCAAATAATCCAAATCATTCACAATGAAACTAGTATAGAACCTTTCCTTCATAAGGTTCAGTTCCCCGACAATTTCTCTGGCTGGCATACCCTCTTCCGCCATCCTGCAGGCCTCTATTACCAGAAAGGCCTGGCCATTAGAGATTTGCCTGGAATCTATGACAAAAACATTATTAAAG
>JAILCB010000162.1 GCA_024680595.1 Lachnospiraceae bacterium
TTGAATGGGAGCCATGCCCTGGGATGGGGCAGGAGCCCGGTAATTAGAATAATAATTGGCATTGGAGCCGTAGGATTGTGGCCCGGGGCCTGCCTGATAGTGACTGGGGCCCGGTGAATTATAGCTATTCTGGGCTCCGCCGGTCTGAGACATTGACAGGGGGGCCCCGCAGGAATTACAAAAACGCTGGCCTTCTGCTACTGTTTTTCCGCATCTAGGACAATTCATAAATCATTTCTCCCTCATTTGATGAAATCCTGCCTATGGGAAGACCCGGGATTTTGCCGGATCTCCTCACTGGCAGGATAATACTATTATAGTAATTTACTTGTATGAAGCTATTTTACCAAAGAAGCCGCCTCTATTTCCTTGACTGAATGAACTTAATAATGTTGCAGCCAAAAACAGCGGCGGCGGAAAGGAACCAGAGATAGAAGCCAATGCTCAGGCCGGTGCCCCTTGATAAATCCAGAACGTTAAAAAAGAACCAGAAAACCCAGGTGAAGCTGCTTATAGAGCAGATCAGACTGATTAGATTCTTATTCAAGAAAAAGAAGACGATAGAAGCAATTGCGGCCGCTAAGGGAATGAGCCAAATGAATGCGGACCCGGCCTGGCTTGCTATATCAACAAGGCTAAGGGAAAGGCCAAAGCCGGATACTGCAGGGAGAAAAATCGATATTAGGAATAATAAACTGCCGCCCAGATAGCCCCAAAGCAGGGGATCCTGAAAATTAATACCGGCGAACTGGGGCATGCCGGATCTCTGGGGCTGCATGCCGCCCGGCCGGTACTGTCCCGGACCACCGCCCGGCTGGCCCTGTGCCAGCGGATTTCCACAGGATACACAGAAACGTGTCCCGTTTTGATTCATTGTTCCGCATCTCGGACAAATCATATGTTACCTCCTAAATGATAATTACAGGATAAATTCATGTTTACGAAAAAGTCAGACATCCTATGTCGGACACGGTTTTCTACCAAAACCTGCCCCCGCTTTGCCGATAGAGGAATATGGTGCAGACCATCATTGCACCGGCCCCCAGAAACCAGGTGAACATACCTATACCCATGGAGGAAGCCATTATCGTGGACAGGAGATAAATAAAGAAATAGTTTGTCTCGGCCACAGCCAGAAGCATTGCAAGAAGTGTTTTGCCCATGTTAAAGGCTACGGCGCAGCCGACGGCAAGGCAGATAAGCAGCAGGCCCTGCACTCCGCTTTGCTTAATGACGCTTGCATACTTGCTGAAAGGAATGAAAACCGACAGGAGAGCCAGGGCACATCCTGCAACAGCTCCGATCCAGAAGGGATTCTGGGGCTGAAAGCCGGGCATACCGGCAACAGGGTTTTGATTGGGGCTGCGTCTATTGTAACTGTTCTGATTATAGCCTCCCTGATTGTAGCCTCCCTGATTGTAGCCTCCCTGATTGTAGCCGCCCTGCCTATAACCACCCTGGTTATAGCCGCCCTGATTGTAGCCGCCCTGGGGCCGCTGCTGATTCATACCGTAGCCGGAGTTTGGACGGGGCTGGCCTTGGGGGGCGTTTCCGTATTGACCCTGGGGAGCATTCCTATAGGAATTTGGCTGAGAGGCGGAATTCTGTTGAAGAGGTGCACCGCAGGAAACACAGAACCGCATTCCGTTAGCCACTTCTTTTCCGCAATTTGGACATACCATATTTGAACCTCCATTTTGCCTGTAAAATCACGGTTTCGTAAATTTTACATTAACTAATAATTAAATTTACATAAAGTTATCACTTTTCTACCATGATGTCAAATAAAGTAGACTTGTAATAAGAAAAGGACAAGTGCCGGTGTTCCGGCCTTCATTAAAGCTGCTGAAACCGCTTTTGTCATCGCTTTGTGGCCCTGCCACGTCCACCTGTCCATTCAGTGTCCGGAAAGAGAAAGGATAGTCCGCCGGTATCCCTTTATGACAAAAGCTCTGTGAGCATATCGTAGTCGTACCGGTCAGAGGCTTCCCGGACCTTGTCCCAGAGCTCTTTCTTTGATTCCGGAATGCTGTAGGACTTCATTTCCGAGAATACCTGGTCCAGAGTATCAATATCCATTTCTTCAGCCCCGATCCGAATCTGTTCCAGGGCCCTTTCCACCATTTCCGGATCTGCCTCCGGCAGCCCGTCATCCTCTGCATCCCCGGCAAAGACCTCTGCAAGCGATTCCTTAAAACTCCGGTATTCCGTCAGGAAATGGCTGTGTTTTTCCTTTATATAGTCTATATTGCCGTCCTTGCCCGCGTTTTCAAGGAGCTGTGCCTGTTCTCCAAAGTCTGCGGCTCCGATAAGCCGGGCTGAGCTTTTCAGGGAATGAATCTTTATGGTGTAATTCTCCCAGTCCTCTGCCCCATATAGGCTGTCGAGCTCATCGGCCTTATTGTCCAGGGAGGTATAAAAGAACTTGAGCAGCGGCATGTAATCATCTATAGTGTTGCAGTTCTCGATTCCCAGGGAAAGGTCTATCCATTCCTGATCTAGAAGGGGCTTAAGGATGTCCGGGATTTCCTGAGGGCTTTCCTTCTCGGCCTTGTCCTCTGCCTTCTGCTCCAGGATTTTTTCCTTTGGCAGATAGTGCATTATCATCTCCTCCAGCTTTTGGGAGTCAATGGGCTTTGTCAGATAGTCATCGAAACCGGCCGATATATACTTCTCCCGCGCACCGGAAATGGCATTTGCCGTCAGACAGATAATGGGCGTATCCAGATTGGGATCATTTTTCCTTGCACGCAGTTCCTGAAGGGTTTCAATACCATCCTTTTCCGGCATCATATGGTCCAGGAAAATAATGTCGTATTTTCTTTCAGATGAAAAAGAAAGACCCTGATCTCCGCTCTCTGCCATATCAATCTGGATCTCAGTCTTTTTCAGCAGGCTCTTAAATACCATGAGATTCATGGGATTATCATCGACCATGAGAATATGGGCATTGGGAGCAGAGAATTTGGCCTGATATTTCTTCTTTTTCAAAAGGGTAGCCCGGTAGGCCCCCTCATAATCCCCCAGTTTCTCCCAGCTGATTATCTGCTGCTCAATACGGAAGGAAAAGACACTGCCCTCGCCATATACGCTGCTCACTTCCAGCCGGCTGTCCATCATTTCCAGCAGGCTCTGGGTGATGTTCATTCCCAGACCCGTGCCCTCTATGTTGCGGTTGCGCTTTTCCTCTATACGGTCAAACTTGGAGAAAAGCTTTTTGATGTCCTCCGGCTTGATCCCAATGCCGGTGTCTCTGATAGATATTTTCAAGAATAAGCTGTCAGAGTCGGAAGAATTCATTTCATAATCCACAGAAAAGGTAATGCTGCCTTCTTCCGTATATTTCACTGCATTTGTCAGAATATTCGTGACGATTTGCTTGAGACGGATCTCATCTCCGCAAAGGATCTTGGGGGTATCGGGATTGAAGTCCAGCTCTAGAAGAAGTTCTTTCTCATCGGCGCGGGTTTGAACCATATTGACCAGATCGTTCAATACGGAAGAAAGGTCATATTCGACCGGGATAATCTCCATCTTTCCCGCTTCAATCTTGGAAAAGTCAAGGATATCATTAATGAGGCCAAGCAAGGTATGACCTGCAGTCTCGATATTCTCTGAGTAGGCAAGGATATTATCGTCATCACATTCGCGCAGCACCATTTCGTTCATGCCTAATATGGCATTAATGGGTGTGCGGATCTCATGAGACATATTTGACAGAAATGCAGTCTTGGCTTTGTTTGCGGCGATGGCTAGCTCGGTTTGACGCGTTATCAGCTCATCGATTTCGTTACTGACCACGAAGGAGTGGAGCAGACTGGAACCTATCATATATCCGATGGTGTAAAGCGGAAGGAAAGGATAAGGGATCTGTATGAGCAGGAGGATGGCTACCGCCAGGCCAAACAAAAAGATAGTTAGGTAGCGGTTCTTGGAGTCACCCTGTGCCCGGGGAATGGCCCTTAGGGTATAGAGGGAGGTCAGCAGGAGCAGTACGATTTGGAAAACTAGCTGTATATGCCTGGCAGGGCAGGCATGATATACTCCCTCCTGGTCAAACCAGAAGAGAACCGGCGTAAAGAAATTAATGATGGTTATGGTCACAACTGCGACGAAGCAAAAGCGTCCCGCATAATAGAGAAAGTGGCTGAAGGCATTCTTTTCTCCCAGATAGGTCACCACATATTGGGTCCAAAAGAGAACCCCGACGGCCATGGCAACGTAATATATCAGGGTATCTATGAAGAGCAGGGTTGTCAGATTCAGGCTGTCAAGGACACCCCACAGGATGTCAGTGATATAATAGGCCATAATACCGTATAGAAATCTCCGGTATATTTTCATTTCAGGAAACTGGCGCTTCTTATTTCTGTTGAAAAAGATGTCGAAGTTTTCTATTATGAGAGTAACGGCGGCAAGTACCCCTACCAAAGCGTACCAATACATGTGTGGACCCTTCCTTTTCAGATAGATTTAATAAGTCTGCACCATCTGTCCGTTTTCCCAACCCATTATCCCGATATGAGAGGGACGGAGAACGTCCGGTGGACTTGTGTGTAGGCTAGGAGCCAAAGTCGCGTCGGCGTGTCTGCACGCCAGAGAGACCTTGGCGACAGCCCATCATCGAAGGTCCGTAGGGCCTGAGATGTGGGCGAGGCCCTAAGCGAGTAGGGGCCTTCCCCCCTCTTGATTTTTGGGCCTGTCCTAGTGAAGCGAAGACTGCAGGGGCTCGGTTTGGATGATTCTCGCGCCAAGCCCGGCCGGTGAGACATGAATATTATATCAGCGAATCTGCGAGGCTGTTTTTATTTCAATATCTTCATATGACTGCCCTTCCTTCCAGGCAGACATTATTTTGCCTATGATACTATCAGCGCCTGTCTGCTCTATCAGGGGTATCAGGACAAAGAACTGGTTAATTCTTCTTTGCAGGATAATGTCACTCTTTTCCAGCGTTTTCTTCAATACCTCCCCAAAAGAGACCGAGGCATCATTAAGAACGGCCTCTCCTCCGGATGTTTTTGCAAGTACAATAAAGAGAAGTATAAGGGCCCTGCCATCGAATCTGCTGTTGAAACGTTCTATAAATCGAAATACCGTGGAAAAGGCGTCAGCTCCCAGCATCAGAGCCTCTGTCCCCTGATTTCTCTCTTCCATAATCTTTATGGTACGGGAAATCTCCTCTTCCAGGTTTTGGTTCTGGTCCTGGAAAAGCCGGGCATCTTCATATATTGTGAAGCCATGTTTGCCGTTTTGCTTTGTCTGGTACATGGCTTCATCTGCCAGCTTAAATAGTTCATCGTAATCTGTACCGTACTCCGGCACCATTACGGCCCCGATGGATATGCCAAGGGGAATACCGTGATCGGATCCCATAAGCATGGCTGCCTCTATCTCAAGCTTTTCATTTAAGCGCGAGGAGAGGGCGGCCAGTGCGGCATCCCCATGCAAACCGCTGCAATAGAAGAGGAATTCATCTCCGCCTATTCTGCAGAGAATGTCGTCCTCCCTGGTGCTGGCCTTTGCCAGTTGGGAGAAGCCTCTCAATACCTTATCCCCCATCTCGTGTCCGTAGAGGTCATTAACCAGCTTGAAACTGTCCAGATCCACCATCAAAAGAGCACCAGAGTTGGTGCTCAGTACTTCCTTGATTCTGGCAACACCCTGGGCTTTATTCAAAAATCCGGTCAGTGCGTCTTTTGTAGCGTCTTCAGTCAGACTTTCGATCTTTCTGCTGTTATCTATGGTATTCCTGATACGGCTTATCAGTATGTCCCGATTAAAGGGTTTATGAATATAATCTGCCGCCCCCAGCTTTAGGCCGTTTTGCTCGGCTTCATGGTCGGATTCCCCGGTCAGAAAGATAACCGGGATCTGTGGTTTATTCTGTTTCTTTTCCAGTTCCCTAAGGGCTACTATGGTCTGAAAGCCGTTCATTTCCGGCATAATGACGTCCAGCAGGACCAAATCCGGAGAATTCTTCTCCAAAAACTTTAGAAGGCTCTTGCCGGAGGGAAGGCAACTGACCTTCATATCCTCAGAGGCAAGCATTGTTCTTGCGCTGGTCAGACTCATGGCCTCATCGTCAACAACTACAATCCAATTTTTCATATTATTATTCCTACCGTAGATTCTTTATAATTGATATAAAGTGAATGATTAGACGAGAGTCGGCACCACCCCTTGTTTCTACTAGAATAATTATCATTAAAAGGAAGGCCTTTTGAATTTCTCTAGGCGGAAAAGCCCTAGTTTCTCCGTCTGTTTAGTGCTACCAATTATACTAATATTCATTATTCTAATCAATAATGTGGGCAAAAAATCAAGAAGTTTTATGAAAAGGCCCGGGAATCTCTTTTTGCAAGTTTCCCCTGCCCCGCCAATGGCCTTACAATTGAAAAACACCCCGGACCAGTTGTCCCGGGGTGTGATAAGTCCTATAGAATTGTCCGAAGACGCAATGCCTTGTGAAACGATTCGCCGGGCCACTCTCGCGCATGGCGCCGGAAAATGTGCCCATAAAACATCCAAAGGGATGTTTTATCTCTTTGAGAACGATTAATGAAGTGAAAATGCGGTATTTTAGGCATTTCTCCATGAAGTTGCTGTTTACCTGCTGCGTACGGTAAAAAGCTCGGGCCTACTGTATGCGGCTGGCGGCAACTTAATAATCTTTTCTGGTAAACCAGCCAGGAATTTTGTGTGACAATCTCACAAGACTACCATCTTTATATATTGCAAATCTTCTAAAATTTTCGGTGTTATCATATACCGCAACAAGATTACACAGAGGAAGAATTCTCCAGAAAGCTTCTAGTGAAGCGATATACCTTCTTTCGATATCCGCATCAGCGACCCCATGTCCGCCTAGTGATACTCTTTTTGCAACACGCTCTTTAGCAATTTTGACACTATCTAATCCAATATAATGCATTTCCATTAAATAGCCATTCTCTTTTGCCCTTGTGATATTTCTGATCACCGAATTACCACACAATGTAGTTTCCTGGTTAAAGCTTACTCCCGCCTCTATATATGAGTTAAGAAGCGTAACCGCTCTTTTTCCGGCTTTGAAAATATCGGCCAGATTCTTCCAATCTCCTCCGGATTTCTTAAGTATTTCATCTGCATTTACTCTGTTTTCACATTTAAGATCCGGATCAAGCTGATATAACGTCGATTTACCTGCACCATTAACTCTGGCAACTATAGTAAACTTTTTCATCTACTCAAAATAGATTCCTTTCAATTACTTCTTTTTGCTTTCTCTGGAGTAAAAAATCTCCAACCATCTCATAGAAATCTTTTTCTTCTTCAGTTTCACTTTCAAGAACAAGCTGTAAAGTGTCTTTAGGATTTAATTTAGCTATTTCTTTATAGATATCACTATATTTTTTTACATCACACATAGACTTACCTCGTAAAGCAAAACAATAACTTTAAAAAGAGAGTTCACGCATGAATTCTCCCGGCCATGGGCATCTCAAGATTCCATAGCGCGTTCACTACATAAATCGCTCATTTGTAAGGCTGTGCATCACCTATATATGATAGAATAGCCAAGCGCAACGCTCGACTAGGTTCCAAGTGATATTTGCACCTGGCAACTCTGTTACTGATATAATAACAAATGTATAGTATTTTTCAAGCTGTCTAAACCATGGTGCAATTAACACTATCTCCTTCTATCATTAATACTATTCCACACTTCAGTTTGTGTCATTTGTTATTCGCTTTCGGCTCGTCGCCTGCAATCGAGTAGGGGGAAAGCTCCCCTACTCGATTCGGGCCTTGCCCACATCTCAGGCCCTTCGGGCCTTCGATGATGGGCTGTCGCCAAGGTCTCTCTGGCGTGCAAGCACGCCGACGAGACTTTGGCTCCTAGCCTGCACAAATCAAAAACACCCCGGGCCAGTTGTTCCGGGGTGTGATAAGTCCTATAGAATTGTCCGAAGACGCAATGCCTTGTGAAACGATTCGCCGGGCCACTCTCGCGCATGGCGCCGGAAAATGTGCCCATAAAACATCCAAAGGGATGTTTTATCTCTTTGAGAACATCTTAAGGTGTTTAAATGCAGTATTTTAGGCATTTTCACATCAAGTTGCTGTTTACCTGCTGCGTACGGTAGAAAGCTCAGGGCTACTGTATGCAGCTGATGGCAACTTGAATAACTGTGATTAAAAATAATACTCTGTTTT
>JAILCB010000184.1 GCA_024680595.1 Lachnospiraceae bacterium
CAGTCTCTCGTAGGAATCCTCCACCGGATTCAGAAATAGGGTCATGTCCTTGATATATTTCATGATTCCGGCCACAACCGGCTCCAGGCTGATATCCTTATTACCGCTCTTCACAGAGAAATTAATATGCATTCCATTTCCGGGCTTACCCTTAATGGGTTTAGGTGAAAAGTCGGCCATAGCCCCATTTCTGTTGGCAATAGCTGCCACAACCCCCCGGAAGGTCAGAGCATCGTCCGCAGATTTCAAGGCTTCGCAATAACGGAAATCGATCTCATTCTGACCGGGACCCTCTTCATGGTGGGAACTCTCCGGATAAATACCCATCTGCTCCAGGGTAATGCAGATTTCTCTCCTAATATTCTCGCCCCGGTCCTCCGGTCCGATATCCATATAGCCCGCATTATCATAGGGATTATTAGTACTTTCCCCCTCTAAATCATTACGGAAGAGATAGAATTCCTGCTCCGTCCCAAAGCGGAAGGTATAACCCTTTCTGGACGCGGACTCAATAGCCTTTTTCAGGAATCCCCTGGTATCACAGATAAAGGGCTTTCCATCCGGCCAGGTAATGTCGCAATACATACGGACCACCCGCCCGTGCTCCGGTCTCCAGGGAAGTATAGCCAGTGTTCTGGGATCCGGATGTAGAAAAATATCCGATTTGCCAAAGTTCTCAAACCCCGGCACCGCCCAGGCATCAATGGCAATTCCCTCCCGAAAGGCCCTGTCCAGTTCTGTCGGCATAATAGAGACATTCTTTGGTTTTCCAAACACATCGCAGAAAGCCAGCCGGATAAACTTCACATCCTCTTCTTCCACGAACTGCTTTACTTCCTCATTGGTGTAATTCATATAAAACCCCCAATCCTAACTATTTCTATATCCCATTAAGAATTCATCCACCTCGGCGGCGCATTCCCTGCCCTCGGACAGGGCCCAAACCACCAGACTCTGTCCCCTTCTCATATCTCCGGCGGCGAAAACACCGGGCACATTAGTGGCATACTTTCCCTCCGGTGTTGCCACCACGCCCCGCCCGGTCATTTCCAGGCCAAAGGCCTCGGGAACCTCCTTCTCAGCTCCAACAAAGCCTGCGGCGATCAGTAAAAGGTCACAGGGGAGCTTCTTTTCCGTGCCGGCCACTTCCACCGGTCTGCCCCCTTCAAAGGCCACCTTCACCGTTTCAATTTCCCGGATTCTGCCCTCCTCGGAAACCACCTTTTTCACAGTAGTTTCAAAAACTCTTGGATCCGACCCGAATATCTCGATGGCCTCAGAGTGACCATAATCCGTCCTCAGAGTTTTCGGCCATTCAGGCCAGGGATTATCTGCCCTTCTTTCAAGGGGAGGCTTTGGCATCATTTCCAGGGCAGTCACAGATTTGCAGCCCATGCGGATTACCGTGCCAATACAGTCATTTCCGGTATCTCCACCGCCTACCACGACCACATCCTTGCCTACGGCATCCATAGCCTCCGGTAAATCCCCATATCCCAATAGGTTTTTCGTGGCATTAGTCAGAAAGTCCACTGCGAAATAAACTCCGGCACTTCCTTCTATTCCCTGGGCATTTAGGGCTCTGGGCTGCTTGGAGCCGCAGCAGAGAACCAGGGCATCATATTCCTTCCTGAGCCGGGAGACCTTTCTCTTATCCCCGATATGGACTCCTGTCTTGAATATAATGCCTTCCTCCTCCATGAGCCTCTGCCGTCTCTCAATCACTTTTTTATCCAGCTTCATATTAGGGATTCCGTACATAAGCAGACCGCCGATATGGTCCTCTCTTTCATATACAGTAACAGAGTGCCCTCTCTTTCTCAAGGCATCCGCTGCAGAAAGACCGGCGGGCCCGCTGCCGATTACCGCCACAGTCTTGCCGCTTTCCTTTACTGGAAAATGCGCCTTCATCCATCCCCTGCGGTAACCCTCCTCAATGAGATAGAGCTCATTATCCCTTACGGTCACCGGATCGTCATATTGACCGCAGATACAGGCCTTTTCGCAGAGGGCGGGGCATACCCTGCCTGTAAATTCCGGAAAGCTGTTGGTCTTTAATAGCCTGGCCAAAGCATGGGAGTCCTCGCCCCTATAAATACAGTCATTCCACTCCGGAATCAAATTATGAAGGGGGCAGCCTACCACCATGCCGCTGAGATTCATAGCAGACTGGCAGAAAGGAACTCCGCAGTTCATACATCTGGCCCCCTGCTTTCTCCTTACATCCTCGGAGGGATAGGTATGGAATTCCTCGTATCCTTTAATCCTATCCTTGACAGGAACCTCCCTGTTCTCCATTCTCTCATATTCCAAAAAACCTGTCTGCTTTCCCATATTTCCCCCAAACTTCTATAATTCAAGTCTCGCCCGCGGGACTTGACGCAGGATCCGGACCGGCATCAGCTGACATCTTCCGGACCGAATCCCTGTGCATCCTCGCGGAACGTCTATCTCCGCAGGAGATTGAACCCCACTGAAACGTAATTATCATAAGCCGCCACTAAAAAAGTAAGGCCTTCTCGCATTGAGATAAAGGATCTAAGGAAGAAATCCCTTGAAAACCGGCCTCAGGCCGTGGCCCCGGTCAGCTCCCGGAAGGCTTCCAATTCCGAATTCTCCTTGGAAATCCCCTGCTCCTCATACTTACCTATAGTCCGAATCATCCTCTGATAATCCCTGGCCACCACCTTCTTGAAGCAAAGAAGCTCCTTGTCGAAATTATCGAGAATTTCCTGCCCCAATTCGGACCCGGTCTCCTCCACATAA
>JAILCB010000218.1 GCA_024680595.1 Lachnospiraceae bacterium
ATTATCCAGACTCTGGACTATAGCATCCTTTTTGCCGGGCAAGGCTGTCCGAAGCTCCAAATAGCGGTTTGTAATGACTATAGCATAGTCGATGGTGGCGCCCATCTGAATGGAACTGGCAATCAGATAGGACAGGAAATAAATACTGCTTCCAGTATAATAAGGAATTCCAAAGTTTGTAAATATACTGCCTTCAATAGTAGCTAAAAGCAGGAAGGGAATCAAGGCCGACTGGAAGGTAAATAGCAGGATAATTCCTACAAATAAGGCCGTCACACAGCTAATGACCAGATTATCCGTCTCAAAAGTATTCTTCAGGTCTTCATTACTGGTAGAGTCACCCGCCAGATAAATCCGCTCCCTATAGTAGGCCTGAGCCATATCCCGCACGCTGTCTATGGTATCAAAGGCCTCCTTGCCCTCTACCTCGCCCTTCTTCTTGAAGACGATTCTGTGGTAATTCTCACCCTCCAGCTGGGCCCGGGCATCGTCAATCTGCTCATGAATATCATCCAGGTCCTCAGACTGCTCTTCGCTCAGGCTGAAGGCCCCTTTTTCCTTCTGATCGTATACGAAATCAATCATGCCGATAATAGGGGCGCGGTAAGAGTCAATTCCGTCCAGAAAGGCGGAATAGGCCTCCTGATCCTGGGCATAGGCCGCATAGAGCAGCCGGGCTATGCCCACATCCAGGTCCGCCACCTCCGCAAACTCGGAGGGAGTCAGGGAGTCAGTGAGCACATACTCATGATCATCGCCCACGTCCACATTAACCAGGGCATTTATATTATCTACCTCCGGGTATTCCTTCAATCTCTGGACAATGGCCGCCTCCTTGCTGTAATCCCCTGCCGGAACCACAATGGCCACCAGAGAGCCCGTGTCAAAGGTCTGATTAATCCTCTGTCTGGCAAAAACATGGTCTGTAGGCCGGGGTGACGGCGTAGAATTGCGGTCATAAGTATAGGAGGCATGGCTCTGGGCATTGAACATAATAACCAGGCCGACCATGAAAACCAGGACCAGAATATAGCGGACCTTGAAAATCAGCTTGCCCCACCTATTGATGCTGGGCACGAAGCTTCTATGTCTGGTTTTGTCAATTTGACGGGAAAACATCATGATGAGTCCCGGCATGAAGAAGAAAACGGTCAGCAATGAAAAGACAATTGCCTTGCAGAGAACAATACCGACATCCTTTCCCAATTGATAACTCATGAAAACCAGGCCCAAAAGTCCCGCTATGGTGGTGAGGGAGCTGGAGGAAATCTCCAGTATGGCCTTACTCAGGGACTCAATCATGGATTCCCTGGCGTCCTGGCCCTTATCCCTCTCCTCCATGTACCTGTGGAAGAGGATGATGGCATAGTCAATGGCCAGGGCCAGCTGCAGAATCATATCCACCGAGTTTGAAATAAAGGAAATCTCCCCAAAGATAAAGTTTGTTCCCTTATTAAGAATACCCGCCATAAGGAAGGTAGTTAGGAATATGGGGATTTCCATATAGGTTTTGGATGTAAATAGAATGACCAATAGAATAATGACTATGGCGACTCCGAATATGATCAAAACGTCATGAGCCAGCTCGGCCTGATCATTCTGATCCACCTCTGTATAGATGTAGGCATCATAGCCGGAGAGATATTCCCGGACTGACGCGATACCCTCCTGGGCGGCATCGGATTCGTCCTCTCCGTCAAAGCCTACTATAATGAAAGCCGAGGCGTCCTTATAATAGGACTCAATGTCCTTATTATCGTAGTTACTGTCCTCCGGGTCATAGAAGTCTACGGTATTCACGCCGTAGATTTCCTTCAGGTCCTTTGAAATCTGCAGACCCTTTTCAAAGGTAGTATTGGTAACTAGGATACTCGCCCGTCCAAAAGTCCGGAATTCCTCATCCATTATATCGACTCCGGTACGGGTTTCTGTCCACTCCGGCAGATACTTGGTCAAGTCATCATTAACCCCGACACTTCCAATGGACAACATGCAGAATCCGGCGGCTACAAGGAAAACAACTAAGAAGGCCTTCCGCTTATCCACAATGAATTCAGCTATCCGATACATGATATTATCTCTGCTGTTCATCCCCTGTCATTCCTCCCACTCCTGCGGCCGGACTTTTTGCGTCCTGCCCAATTCTTTTCGCCTGTTCTCTTCCTTTGCGGATCCAGATCCCCATCCGTTTGTGATGAGCTATTCCCGGCATTTGAGCTATCCGTTTTCACAGACTCCTTATTATGAGCCCCTATGGTTGCGGACCCGCTATTAGGGTTCTCCCCTTTTATCGGGACCTCATGCTTTCCCTCTCCGGTCTGCCCTGCCTCCGGGCTTTCCCCGGGCTCTGTCTCGGAAATCTCCACGGTTCTTGCCTCAGGGCCTTGTCCGGGCCTCAGCTCAGAATTTTCCACGGTCCTTGCCTCAGGACCCTGGCCGGGCCTCAGCTCAGAATTTTCCACGGCCCTTGCCTCAGGACCCTGGCCGGGCCTCAGCTCAGGATTTTCCACGGTTCTTGCCTCAGGACCCTGCCCGGCTCTTAGCTCAGCACTGTTTCCGGATCCTGCCTCCGGGCTTTCCCCGGACCCTGTTTCCGAGTGACCCCCGGGATCCTTCCTCTTCTTTCTGGCTCTGAGAATCAGCAGCAGGACTATAAGCAGCAGGAGGGCTCCGCCACCTGCGATAAAGGCCCAATGCAGTTCTGATTTGATATCCTCCCTCATCAGATAGAAGCTATCCATCCCCGCGGGCAGATTAAATACTACATATCTGCCGTCCCGAACTGTCTCCACAGGCTTCAGGACCCCATTCTCCAGAACCGCCGCACTATCCCCCTGCTTGTAATCATCATCCAGCAAATGGACCCTATGATCCCCGGTATCGTCCGAAAAGCTCTGGCCCAGCTTTATCCGGTATCCGATTGCACCGGAATAGCCTTTGGGCAACTCTACTTTTGGCGCATCCTCTCTCTCATATTGAAGAGCAGCCCCCTGGTAAAAGTCCCCCTGAATTAGCATGACCGGGGTCTCCTCATCCGAGGCAATCGTAGATGAATGCGTAGTATAACTCGCATTTACTACCACATTCTGCCGAATATCAGAGAGATCCACATCCTCCCAATAGCCCCCCTCCGGGCCCGGCACCTCAGGAATATCCTGCTTCTGAAGGGTGGAGCCATAGGGCACGTCTATCTCCTTTACAAAGGCCCCATTCGCCATGAATACCACCTTCATGGCAGAATAGGCTTCCGATAAACCGGGCAATTTCAGGAAGTCCCAGTAATTCATGGAAGACGCCTGGGAAACCAGGGTCAGGCCGTCAATGGCCCCCGGCCCGTCCTCCACGAAATAATTCCCCCTGGCCTCCATGTCTTCATTCTCTTCGTCCAAGTCCCCCGCTATGGACCCCACCTTCTCTCCGAAGGGGTTATCCACCAGGGTCATGGTGCGGTTATCCAAAACCCTTGTGCCAAAGCCTGTAATTCCGCCAATATAGTTATTTCCTGACAGTGTGCTCATGGAATCGGAATCCCGGATGACAAAGCTGCTTCTGCCGGCGATTCCCCCGGTATAATCTCCCTCCTCCGTCACAATCCGTCCGAAGTTTTTGCAGCGGATCACGGCGCCCAAATCCATCCGGCCTGCAATACCGCCGGCACAGTCATTCTTGACTGTCACACTGCCGTGATTCTCACAGTTAATAATGGTTGCCTTTTGAGTGCGGCTATAGCGGAGACTAATCTGTCCGGAAGATACCACCTCAAAGTCCGACTGGACATCTGCATCCACATTGGCTGCACCCACGATTCCGCCGCCATTAAAGTCACTCTCAACAGCCCCTCTGTTTTCACAGGAAATCAGGGATCCTTTTTCCGGCTTTTCGCTGTCACTGTCACTGACATCGTCAAAAATCTCATCTATGTCATCCGTATCCTGAATCTTGCCAAGCTCCGCATCGATTTCATCAAAACTCTCATTCAGGGTCTTATTGACCATCTGGATAGAAGCCGTTAGCTTGTCAAACTCTCCCCGGATCTTGGAGTCTGTCCCCTTTAGACCTTCATTGAGGGCATCCATCTGCTCCGCCAGCCTGTCGGTGTGGACCGTAATGCTGTCGTCTGTCTGCCTGATATCCAGCTTGTAGCTGTCAAAGATATTTCTCAGATAATCATCCAGCCGGCCGCTGCTTTCCCGGACACTCTTTAGCTGATCCCCAAAGTCACCTAAGTCTCCGGAGGCATTGAGACTAAATCCCAAGAGGGTATCTACCTGGGTCAGAATGTCATCATTTACCTTTAGGAACTTGCCCAGATAATTAGACATATCAATGGTGACCCCGGAGCCCGCTGCCTTTTCCGCCGCCCCCATGAGCTTCTCTGTCTCATCAATATCATTGCGCAGGGCTTTTACGGCCTTCTTTGCCTTCCCGTCCTCTATGCCCACATCCAGTGCGTCAATCTTCTTCCTCAAATCACCGGTATAACCCCTGAGCTCCGCTTCCACCGCATCATCTTTACCGCGGTAGTAATCCTTCTGCTCATCTATAGTATCCCGCAGGGCATCGGCTGTACCACGGATATTATCAATATTGCCCTGGGTGGCATCGTCCTCCCCCTGGGTCACATTATTTAATTCCACGGTGAGCTCCACCAGCCTGTCTATCTCTTTCCTGGCATCATCCAGAGCGTCATTTACATAGGAATTCTCTGTATAGGGCTCAAACTGGCCTGCGATACCGCCCACATCCTTCCGGCCCCTGACAGGTCCCGAATTACTGCATCGGACCAATATGCCCCGCTCATATCCCACAATACCGCCGGTCTTGTAGCCGGAATGGACATAGCCGACATTGCCGCTGTTGCCGCAGCCCTCCACCAGTCCGGAATTCACCCCGGCGATTCCTCCGGAATAGAGCACTCTTTTCTCCTCGTCAAAAATATTCTCCAGATCCCCTGCCAGAATATCTATGGAGTCAGGATTCAGCTTATCCGCAGTAGTCTCCTTCTCAATACCCGTTTCCCCGGAGGATCCGTATCGCTCATCATCCAGATCATAGGCGGTCTTTTTGCTGGCATTAACGCTTCCGCTATTATTACTGGAAAGCACGGAGCCCTCATTGAAGCCCGTAACCCCGCCTGTCCTGCGTGTTCCATGGATCTCTGCCTCATTCAGGCAGTCTTCAATGGTCCCCGTCTCCAGATTCCTTCCGGCAATACCGCCTATGGACTCCTTACCCAGAATTGTCCCCCGGAAGGTGCAGTTCCGGATGGTACCCTCATTACGTCCGGCAATACCGCCCACATTCTCCATAATGCCAAAAGGCTTTATCTCAGCCTCCAGAGTCAGGTTTTCCACCAGGCCGCCCGCCGTGATCCTGCGGAACAGCCCTGTATTAGAATCCCTTCCGGATATGAAGAGACCCTTAATGGTATGTCCGTTCCCGTCAAAGGTTCCCGAAAGGAGGGCGATGGGCCGGAAGTCCGTTCCCGAAAGATCGATATCCGCCGTGAGCTGGATGAGCTTACCCGCGCTAAAGGTCTCATCCACGCTTTTATTAGAAAAATCTATTAAATCCTCTGCTGTTTCGATCCGAATGCCAGCTTCGGCGGCCTCCTCCGTCTGCGCCGCAAAAGCATACCCCGGGCCTGCCTCAGATAAATTTGCGGTAAACAGCGCCCCCAGGCACAGGGCTGCCGTTACCGTCCGGATACGTCCCCACCGACTCATAGAGAACCCCCATTTTGTCTTGGTTTTCTTTTAATATAAAGAATTATTGCCAACATTACTATTAGAATTCCTACTATTATTCCTGCAATGAGAAGAATTGTCTTCAGGCTGTTAGTCTTGGGACGGACAATATAGAAGCCGCCCTCCTGCTCCGGCATGGAGAAGACCCTATATCGGCCGTCCTTTACAGAGCTGACCAGCTCCGGCCCTTTCTCCCCCTCTTTTGCAATTAAATCCCCATCCTCATATTCGTCCATAAGGAAACGTACCGTAACAGCCCCCTTCTCCGATGGACTCTTCCCGGAAATATGATAACCATAATGACCTACCGCAGAATATTCTTCTTCGGAATTCTCCCCTCCGGCTAAGACCTCAGTCCGATCCTGAGAAAACTCCTTTTCCTCATAATTTAGCTCCGCATCCACGGGAATGCTGCCGGTCACAAGCAGCTTTGGCAGCTCTTCCCCGCTGGAAATAGTATATTCCGCATTATCCGCCAGGTTTTCCTGAATAGAGGCTCTGTCCTTTGAGGAATCTTTATCCTCTCCACCAATCCCGATATTGGAGCTGAGGCTGATTTTGTCCTTCAGCTTATCAGGGACCGTGACCACATTTCCGCTTACCGACAGATTATCGGGGGTGACAGGGCTTCCGCCTGCTGCATCACTGCCGTCAGGGCCATTACCGGCATCCGGAACCTCATTTGCGCTTTCCGTCCCGCTCCTTATGGCCTCATTGCCTTCCATACGGCCGTCCTCATCCAGCTCTCCCACAATATAGCCTATTCTGTCCTCTCCGGTCACTTCTGTCCCGGCCATATTGCCATAGACCTCAGAGCCCAGACCTGCGATGCCGCCTACATAATTCCGGCCCCGAATGCTTCCGTAGGCCTTATTATCCCGGAGAACATAGCCGCTCTTACCCGCAACTCCCCCGGCATAATCCCCTTCTGCAGACACATCCCCATGGCTTTCCGATTGGAGGACCGCGCCTCTCTCTAATCGCCCTACAATGCCTCCCGCATAATCATGGGTCACCGATACCTTCCCCGAATTCCTGCAGGATATCACACTGGCTCTCTGGGTCCTGGAAAACTTCAGACTAAAGCTTCCGGTCCTGTCAATGTCCAAATCGTCCGCCTCATCCGTCAGAACCTCCATGGTCCCTGCAATACCGCCTCCATTATAATCCGCCTCAATATCTCCCTCGTTCAGATTATTATAGAGAATACCCCGGTCCCCTTCCAAAGTGCCGTCGTCTGAAATATCGTCAAAAACAACCGTTAAATCTAGGGAACCCACTTTGCCGCGAATCCGCTCCAGCTCCTCTTTCACCTGATCCCAGGCCCGATTCATGGTACGGTTTAAGGCCTGCATCTCATCGGTAAGGGATGTTAACCTTTCTCTCAGCACACTGTCAGATCCCTTCAGGGAATCGAGGATTCCTGCGATACCGTCATAGATAGCGGTCACAGAGGCACTAATGTCATCATCCATGCCGCGTATATCCGCCTTATAGCTGTCCACCATGCCCTGCAGGTAGGTATAAAGGTCTCCGATGGCGCCCCGGACTACCTTTAGCTGATCCCCGAAATCCTCCAGCTCGTCCCCGTCCTCCAGGGAGGCCTTCAGAAGGACATCCGTCTGGGTGAAAGTGTCCTCCAGTAATCCCATGCCCTTGGTCATATAATTGGTCATATCCACGGCAATTCCGGATCCAAAGGCCTCCTCCGTGGCACTGACCGTCTTTGAAAGCACATCCACGTCATTTCTCAATGCCTTTAGGGCCTTCTTTGCGTCCCCGTCTCCGTCAATATCCAGTTCATCCGTCCGGCCCCTAATAATATCTACATAATATCGGATGGCCTTCTCGGTCTCGTCGTCCTTTCCGCGAAAATACTCCTTATATGACTTAATCTTGCCCCGCAGGACATCCATTTCCCCACGAATTCCGTCGATAAGCCCCTGAGTCTTGTCGTCCTCCGTTTTCAGGGACTCGTGAAGGGAAGTGATAAGTGCCACCAAATTATCCAGATTATTTCTGGCATCATCAAAAGCATCTCTAATATAGGTGTCCTGCAGATAAGGCTCAAAAATCCCGGCAATACCGCCCACATCCTTTCTGCCACGGATTAGGGCCGAATTCCGGTTTTCTCTGGAGAAACCCTTTTCATAGCCTACAATGCCGCCTACTTCATAGCCCTCATGGAGCAGACCCACCCGGCCTTCATTCACATTATTAGCCACAAGGCCCTGATTCTCTCCGGCAATTCCACCGGCTGCCAGAACCCTTTTGCCCTTTAAGGCAGATATTAGGCTCCCGGAACTATTCTGAAAGAGGGATGAAAAGGGATTGGTCAGGAATTCCATTCCGGTCTGGCCAAAGCTCACTAAGTCCTCTTCTTCACCCTCTGTGAAGAACTGCAGCTGGGACCTGACTCTGGTATTAACACTGCCCTCATTCCTGCAGGAATCGACGGTACCTTCATTCAGGCCCACAATACCCCCGGCCTTTTTCATGCCATTGACCAGGGCCTGGTTTTGACAGGATGAAATCACCCCGGTTACCCGGTTCCTGCCTACAATCCCCCCCACGGACTCGTAGGCCGAAACGGATCCGGCAAAAGAGCAGTTTTCTATCCTGCCCCAATTCTCTCCGGCTATTCCGCCAATTTCCCTCCGGGTATTCTGTTCATCATAATTATCGGATACAAAACGAAGAGCCAGATTTATGATCCCATTCGGCTCCTCATCCTCATTAATCCAAATGATATTTCCCTCTGCAGAGAGATTTCTCACCACACCGCTTTCTCCCACCATCCGGATAAGCCCGCTGCGGGAGAAGACGCCATGAAGCCGGAAGCCTTCTATTCTGTGGCCATCTCCTTCCAAAATACCGGAGAATACGGAAATGGGGCGGAATTCCTTTTCCCTAAAGTCCAAATCCCTGGTAAGCCGGAAAACCTTTCCAATGGTGGCGGACTCGTTTAGACTCCCGGCGGAAAGCTTCAGAAAATCCTCCTCGCTATTAATCAGGATTTCCTCTTTTACCGCATTTGAGGAAGTTGAGGCCGCTTCCTCTAAGGGCGCAGAAACGGCTGCCGATCCCGTCCTGTCGTCACTTCCTTCACCGCCGGCCTCCTGTTCTGAGGCAGACTCCGAGGCCGTGGCAGAGGCATTCGGCCCGGTCACCGTTTCCGCTAATACTTCCCTATGAAATTGAAAGAAGGAAGAGCCTAGCAGCAGTCCCGACAGTAACAGGACAGGCAAAGCCCTTCTCTTTTTGAATAATAATCTCATATGGCCCATCATTTAAAAACGCAAATCAAAGAATTGCTTCCATTCCTACTTTCTGGGGCACAAGCCCGCAGCTCTCATAGAATTTCATGGCCCCGGGATTACAGGACCAGACATTTAGGGTCAGATTATAGCAGCCAATCTTCCTGGCATATTCTCTGATATATTCATAGAGCTGTCTGCCCACATGCCTGCCCCTCTGCTTTTCATCCACACAGATATCATCCACATAAAGGGTTTTCATATCCATAAGTAAATTATTATGGGAGACCTCCTGTATGATACAGAATCCATGACCCAGGACTTTATCTGTCTCATCTACGCAGACGAAGACTGGCTTGCTGTCATCCTTTAATATCTCCAAGAGCTCTTCCTTGGTATACTTAGTTGTAGGCCCCTTGAAAATATCAGGTCTGCCATTATGATGTACCATATTTACCTGGACCAGAAGCCCCATTATGGCGTCCGCATCCCTTTCTGCCGCTCTTCTTACCTCTAGCATAATCACCTCATAGTCCTATTTGACAGCTGTCCGCCATCACTAAGTCTTCCCCCAAAAAAACTCTTAATCTCCCAGACAGAACCTCATCTGTCAGACAAAATCTCCCTCAGGGCTTCGAAAAGCCGGTCCATCTCTTCTTCCGTTCCGATGGAAATCCGCAGATAGTTATCAATCCGCGGCTTCCTGAAATAGCGGACATATATATTCTTTTCCTTTAGCTTCTGGAAAATCTCTTCTGCAGGGCATTCTTTGTGCTCTGCAAAGATAAAGTTTGTACTGGATTTCTGAAAGGAGAATCCCAATTCTCTAAGCTCCCTTTCCGCCCTGTCCCTGGTAGCCACCACCTTATCCCGTATTTCACAGAAATAGTCATGATCTTCTATGGCAGCCACCCCGGCCCGTAAGGCGGGACTGTTCATGGTATAGGAATTCACGGAAAAGCGGACATCCGACAGATACTTTATGAGCTTGGGGCTTCCGAATGCATAGCCCACTCTTAGCCCTGCCAGGGCCCTGGACTTTGACATGGTCCTGGTCACAACCAGGTTCTCATAGCGGGGCAGCAGTGTCAGGGCCGATTCCCCGCCAAAATCAATATAGGCCTCATCCACAATGACGACCGAATCCGGAGAAGCGGACAGAATCCGCTCTATATCCTCCAGTCCCGTAAAAATTCCGGTGGGGGCATTGGGATTAGCCAGGACGATACCCCCATTCTCCACCCTATAATCCTCGGCATCCACAGAGAAATCCTCTTTCAGGGGAATTCTTTTGTAGGGAATGCGATACACCTCTGCCCATACATCATAGAAGGAATAGGTGATGTCCGGGAAGAGAATAGGCTTATCTCCCGCGAAATAGGTGAGAAAGCACATGGAAAGGACATCGTCAGAGCCCACTCCCACGAAAACCTGATCCTCTGACAGCCTATAATAGGAAGCTATGGCAGAAATCAAGGCCTTGCAGTCGGGATCGGGGTATTTGCGAAGCTCCTCCTCCCCCGTGGCCCGAATGGCTTCCATAACCCGGGGCGAAGGGGGATAGGGACACTCATTGGTATTTAACTTAATAACCTTACCCGCCGGCTGCTCGCCGGGAGTATAGGGAACAACCTTACGGATATTCATTTCATAGGACATTATCGATTATAACTCCTTCCGGCTGAGGATGGTTTTGAACGGGGTAGACCGCATCCCGGCTTAATGCTGAAACCTTTGAAGCAGGGAACTGCTTACTCTGCCTTCAAACCATAATGCTCTGCCAGACGCTTGAATCCGGGCAGGGAGTTCACTATGGTCTCATAGGATACGCAATAGGACAGCCTTACAAAGCCGCCGCAGCAGAAGGAGCTGCCCGGCACCACCAGGATGTGCTCTTTCTTGGCCTCCGCCACAAACTCCTTTTCATTAGCCATGGGAGTCTTGAAGAAGAGATAGAAGGCGCCCTCCGGCTTTATACAGGTAAAGCCGTACTCTGTCAGGGCATTATAAATGGTATCCCGGTTCTTTCCATAGAAGGCAATATCTGCCTTTTCCTCCAGGCACTCCGCCACCACCTTCTGAAAGAGACTGGGGGCATTGACACAGCCAATAATCCGGTTGGCAATGGTGACCGCCGTGAAAAGCTCCTCCTGATTGGAAACCTGATCCGGCACTACCAGATAGCCAATCCTCTCACCCGGCAGGGACAGGGTTTTGGAGAAGGAATAGCAGACAATGGTATTATCATAATATTTGGTCACATAGGGAACCACCGCATCGGTATAGACCAGCTCCCGATAGGGCTCATCCGATATGAGGAAAATCTCACTTCCCAGCTCTTCCTGCTTTTCCCTCATTATGTCCGCCATGGAACGGATTACCTGCTCAGAATAGATGACGCCCGTGGGATTATTAGGGGTATTAATGATGACAGCCTTGGTTTTCTCTGTAATCATGGCCCGGAAGGCATCCAGATTGGGCTGGAAGGTCTCCGTGTCGGGCTCTACGGCCTTCAGGACTCCGTCATAATTCGTGACGTAATTCTTGTATTCCACGAAGTAAGGGGCAAAGGTCAAGACCTCATCCCCCGGGTTCAAAAGGGCCTTGAGGGCACAGTTCAGGCCTGAGGCGGCTCCCACAGTCATCATGATATTGTCCTCGTGGAAGGAGGTGCCAAACCGCCGGTTTAAAGACTCCGCCACCTTCCTTCTGACCTCGGGATAGCCCGCATTACTCATATAGCCGTGAATGGCCACCGGATCCTCCTCCTGCAGAAGCCGAATCGCAGTTTCCTTCACCTTTTCAGGGGCGGGCACATTAGGATTTCCCAGGGAGAAATCATATACATTCTCCGCTCCAACCTCCTGAGCCATCCTCTTGCCTTCCTCAAACATTTCCCGGATAACGGAATTATTATTAACCAGGCCCTTCATCTTTTCTGAAATCATCTGTCTCTCCTTTCCTTTCATTCAAAAATTCGTACCCGAACGGCCCTCGCGGAGCAAAGGCCCTCTCCCGCGCAAAAGTGAGGGATTTCCCAGTCACTTGAGCAGCTTAATCCCGGGCCAGTAGCGGAGCACCGCTTTCCCTATAATTTTGTCCTTTGCCAGATAGGTATTATTCCAATAGCGGGAATCGGAGGAATTATTCCGGTTATCCCCCATCATGAAATAATGGCCCTCCGGAACCTCATATATCTCCTTTGTGCCGCATTCCCTGGTCTTCTCCGCAATATAGGGCTCCTCCAGGGCTACGCCGTCTATGTAAACCTCCCCGTCCTTTATCTCCACCTTCTCTCCGGGAAGTCCGATAATCCGCTTAATATAGAGGATATCTTCATTGTCGGGGAAGTGGAAGATAACGATATCCCCCCTGTCCGGCTCCTCGAAATAATAGGAAAAGCGCAGTCCAATGACCCGATCATTGGTCATAATGGTTCTTTCCATGGACGAAGAGGGCACCGTGGCGTTTACAATTACAAAAAAATTGATAAATAGAGATATGAGAACAGCCACACCAATAACGATGGCCCAATCCTTAACCTCTTTTAATATTTTTTTCCCTGTCATTTTTTCCTTTTCTCACTATGAAATATGTCAAATTCATTAAGAGCATTATGAATAATAACTCAAAGAAGAATAATAAACAAGCCCTGTTTGACACAGTAGGACTTATTGAATAGAATAGGATAGCATTTCAGCTTGCCGGAGGGGTACCCTCTTGCAGGTGTAATTATATAGGATATAAGGATTCATTAAGAATGGTATTTAACTCAATTTCATTCGTGATGTTCTTTCCGCTCATCACGCTGATTTATTTTCTTCTGCCGCAGAAAATGCGGAATATATGGCTTTTAGCGGCCAGCTACTGGTTCTATATGTGCCAGGGAGCAGGTTATGCCCTGCTCCTTTTCTTCTCAACCCTTGTGACCTATCTGTCGGGCCTTCTCATGGGCAGGCGGGGACAGGGCGCAGGGAAGGGGGATGAGGCGGGTTCACCGTCCTCAAGGCCTGCCCGCCGCAAAAAGCTAATCCTGCTTCTCTCTATTATCCTAAATCTGGGTCTTCTCTTCTATTTCAAGTATTTTAATTTCTTTATGGAATCTGTGGGTCTTGACCCCGGCTTCCGGATTCTGCTTCCTATCGGTATCTCCTTCTATGTCTTCCAGGCGGTGAGCTACAGCGTGGACATTTACCGGGAAAAGATGGAGCCGGAGCGGAATTTCATTAATTATGCCCTCTTTCTCGCCTTCTTTCCCCAGATCATGTCGGGGCCCATCGGAAGGGGTCCCTCCCTTCTGCCCCAATACCGGCTGAAATTTGAGCCGGATTACAATAGGATCCGGCACGGCCTTTTCCGTATGCTCTGGGGATACTTTATTAAGCTGGTCGTAGCCTCCCGGCTCACCATTGTAGTAGACCTGATATTCAATAACTATGACAGCTGCAATGGCTGGCAGCTCCTCATCGGGGCCCTGGCCTTTTCTCTCCAGATCTACTGCGATTTCGCCAGCTATTCCATGCTGGCTGTAGGGGCGGCGGAGGTCATAGGTATAAGGCTAATGGAGAACTTTAAGCAGCCCTTTTTCTCCCTTTCTATGGCAGAGCTTTGGCGCAGATGGCATATATCCCTGACAAGCTGGTTCCGGGATTATCTCTATATCCCCCTGGGCGGAAGCCGGAAGGGTGCTTTCCGCAAATATATCAATATCCTTATCGTATTTACTCTGTCGGGCCTTTGGCACGGAGCCGCCTGGACCTTCATTGTCTGGGGCTTCCTATCGGGGCTCTTCCAGGTCATTGGGGAAATCACCAAGCCTGTCCGCACCGCAATTGCGGCCAAATCCCCCCTGAAAGGACCCACGGCGGGCAGAATCCACCGTATAATTCAGATTATTATAACCTACCTGCTCTTTTCCTTCACGACCATTTTTTTCAAGTCGGAAAGTCTGGACCAGGCCTGGTCCATTATAAAGGGAATCTTTACGGGACTCACCTATTCCGCCCTCCGGGCCACCAACCCTTTCCAGCTGGGTCTGGGCGCCCTGAATCTGGGGCTCTGCCTCTTCTCCATCCTGATTCTTTTCATGGGAGACCTGCTGCAGGAGAGGACAGGAGACATGGCGGCAGCTGTCCTGGGGCTCAGGGGCTGGAAACGGTGGGCAATCTACTATTTCCTGACCACCTTTATTCTGCTTAGCGCCAATATCGGAGCGGAAACCTTCATCTATTTCCAGTTCTAGGCCGCTTTGAATATCGGCTTACCTGATAATAATTAGGAAAATACAATGAAAACACTATTAAGGCTTATAAGGAACTTCATACTCTTATCCATCCCCCTGCTAATTATTATGGGATATACCTTTATCCGCCCCATGTCCTATATGGCGGTGGAATATACCATGTGGCAGGAGGAAAAGGACTTTGTCCATGCTAAGGCCGGTGCCCCATCTTCAGAAAGGGCGGGTGAAAAGGATCCGGGCAACGACAAGGCAGGCCCCGCGGAGGGTCCTGAGCGGATTCATACCCTGATCCTCGGCGATTCCAGAGCTAAGTCCGGGATTCTCCCTGCAATTCTGGGAGGCGGGGATGGAAAGGGCATCTATAATATGGCTATCGGCGGCGCCACTGCCATTGAAATGTACTTCGCTCTGGAGAATTACCTGGACTGCCACCAGGCGCCTGAGAATGCCATCATTATATTTGCGCCCTATCACTTCTGCGATATCGACAACTGGCAGCAGACCCTATACTATAACTACCTTTCCCTTGGGGAGGTCCTTAGGGTCGAATCCGACGCCCTCCGCCTGGGGGAGAATGAAAGTATCCGCTATCCCGGCAGTATAGCCGATTTGCTTTCTTTCCGGCTCCGGCTGCCGAATAAATATCTGGATGCCATTTATCAGGCGGGCCTCCATGGCAGGGCCGGAGAAAACCGGGAGAAGTATGATTCTGTCCGCCGGGACAGAGGTTATACTGAATTCGGGACTGAAAAGGGAAATGACGGCCTCAACTATGAGACCCATCACAGCTATTTTGACTACTCACCCCTAATCCTACACTACTATGACAAGCTGCTTTCCCTTTGTGAAGATAAGGGAATTCATGTCATCATTGAGCAGTCCCCTATTAATGAGGCTTCCCATGCCGTTATGCAGAAAGCCTTTGTGGAGGGCTATCAGGAATTCATTCAGTCCGTGGCAGACCAACATCCTTCCTTTACCGTGATTTCTGAGATCCCAGTCTACGACAATCTCTATTTTGGGGACAATAATCATATGAATAGAAGCGGCGCCGAAATCTTCAGCACCGCCCTAAGTAAACGCTATTCTGATGTCATTAAACCCAAGGCCGAATAAGCGGACATTATGGAGCCCCTTAAATTGGCCGGATCTCTGCCCCTGCCTAGACCGAAGGCTTAGCGAAATAAAACGCTAATAAAGTCTTTTGCGTATCTGGGCAGATCGGGGGGTCTTCTGCCTGAAACAATATTCCCGTCAACCACCGACTCTTCATCCACCCAGGTGGCGCCGGCATTGGTCATATCGTCCTTGATGCCGGGAGTGCTGGTGACCCTCCTGCCCTTCAGGATTCCCGCTGAAATCAGGACCCAGCCCGCATGGCAGATTTCACCGATAGCCTTGCCGTCCGCATTCATTTCCCTCACCAGATTCAAGACCTCCGGGAACCGGCGCAGCTTGTCCGGGGCCCAGCCGCCGGGTACCAGCAGACCGTCATAGTCCTTGGAGCTCACATCCTTAAAGGAAATTGTTACCTCGCAGGGTACGCCGTACTTTCCATGGTAGAGTCCGGGCTTCTCTGCGGCAAAGTCCACCTGACAGCCTTCTTCCCGAAGCCTGTAGACGGGGTACCAGACCTCTAAATCCTCGAAGTCTTCGCTAATCAGCGCCAATACCTTTTTCATCGTGTCCTTCTCCTTTCCTTCCTGGTTTTTCCAGGTATTTATTGTGCAATTGACACCTACATCCTATCTCATGGCTTCAATCTCTTACCGCACATATAGCAGAAAGTCGATTCTTCCTCCAGAACTTCTCCGCAGAAAGGGCAGGTACCGGGCGTCCCGGCCTCATTTCGCTGAGTATCCTGTATATACATGGTCTTATTGAGGTCGTCCTCTTCCTTTCCGGAATCCCACTTGTCAAAAATAAACATGGTTTTATTCAGGTCATCCTTACTTGCCGCCTTATTCTCATTAAAGCTGTCGGAAGCGCCCATAAATCCATTCACTTTATTATTCTCATCAGGAGATGGCCTGTTACTGACAAAAGCAGCTCCGAAGCCGCCGAAAAAGCCCCCTGTCGTATTTTCCTTTTCCCCTGTCTCCCCTTGACCCGAATCAGGCCGGGCAGATGATGAGGGCTTGTCCTCACCTTCATCGCTCTCTTCAGGGCCGGAATCCTTGGAAAGATTCACCTTCATTTCCGGCTGCTTATCTATCTCTTCTTCTGCCGGCTCATAGCTAAAGGTGCTAATTCCCTTCTCTTCCCCAGGGTCATTCTCCTCTGAGCTATTCTCCTCAGGGGCATT
>JAILCB010000228.1 GCA_024680595.1 Lachnospiraceae bacterium
AGAGCCCCCAAGGGACAGGCTCCCACCGCTCCGGGACAGGAATAGCAATTGAGACCGGGCACACAGACCATTTTCGACTTTCCGCTATATATTTCTCCCTTAATAAAACCTTTAACCTGGGCATTGTACAATAGAGCGCAGTATAATTGAATAATTCTTCTTTTGGAGGGACCATGGGCCTGCCACCATGTCATGGATTTTCTTTCATTCATATCAGCCCCCTTGATTATCCCATTCCAATGCATTCCATACAGATCATCCGGGCCTTATTCCATACATCTGTCATACTGCCGTTCCAAATACCGGCAAGGAGACAAATAACAGCTATAGCAAGAAGAATTTTTCGGAGGAGCTTCCCCTTTGGTGACAGGGCTGGCAAAACATACGAATCCGTTGAATTCTTTTTGCGCTTAATAACATCAGATTTCTCCACCACAGAGGCTTTCTCATCCTTTTTACCCACAATTAATGCGGCAATAGCCATTATTATAGCCAAGACCAGCACTGGAATTGCCGGAATAATTACTTTCACTACAGCTTCTACTGTATAAATCTGGGTCAGAGGATCCTCGGCCTTCCTGGCAAGACCCTCATGATAAATGCCGATTGCACCAAAGGACAGCATTAGTATCAGCAGAATACAGAATCCTGCTTCTATCCACATAAATGCCTTTTTCCTAGTCATCCCCTATCCTCTTCAAATCAACTAAATTCACGAAAGCATACAAAGTCATTATATCAAAATACGGCAAGAGATACACTCCTATAAACTCCCGATTTCCAGACTTCTCATAAACAAATCTCAGGCCCTACGGGCCTTCGATGATGGGCCGGGCCTTACGTCTCGCGCTCGTGTAAGCACGGCGACAAGACTTTGGCTCCTAGCCTACAATCGAGAGGGGAGCCCCCTCTTCGATTAGGGCCTAGCCTACATAAAAGAGCCGGAAAAGGGGATTTTCCCAATTCCGACTCTCTTTGTACTATCCGTTTCTCGGACCCGGTTCCAGCTAACAGGCCCTCCATAGCTTATACATGCCCCCTGTCCTATCCTTCGATTAAACCCAGACCGGACAGAAGACCGTCACTTCATATTCTTATCATGCAGCCTTCTTGGCATTGACCCGGTCAAATTCATCCGTAATCTCCTTATCGGGAGCAGGAGTCACAAGACTTACAATCACGATAGCTATAAGGCTAAGTGCAAAGCCGATAACCAGAGAGTAGAGCCCTGTCACTGTTGCAGCGGTTTCGCCGCCAAATAAAGGCAGATAATCCCAGAAGATAACCGTTAATGCACCCACTGCGATGCCGGCCGCGGCGCCCTGGCGATTGGTACGCTTCCAATAAAGAGACATGAGAACCGCAGGACCAAAAGCAGAACCAAGCCCCGCCCAGGCATCCGACACAAGAGCCATAATAGAGCTATTGGGATCCCAGGCAATGACGAAAGCGATAGCTGCCACCACCAAAACCACGATTCGGCTCATCCACACAGCCTTCTTGTCGTCCAGTTTCTTCCCCAAAAAGCCCTGGTAAAAGTCCTCCGTCACGCTAGATGCGGTAACCAGCAGCTGGGAGTCCGCCGTAGACATGATGGCGGCCAGAATTCCGCAGAGGAAGATTCCTCCAATCAGAGGTATATTAATATGCTCTGTAAACATCTTAATGATCATGAGCATGAATACATTCTCCTGAGCGCCTGAAGCCACCAAATCCTCAGTCAGGAAAATCCTTCCAACCACGCCGATAACGCAGGCAAAGAAGAGGGAAATTGCAACCCAGATAATACCAATGACCTTAGCCTTATTCAGCTCCTTATCGCTCTTAACAGCCATGAAACGCACCAGGATATGGGGCATTCCACAGTAGCCAAGACCCCAGCCCAACTGGGAAATAATAGAAATTCCCGAAATCTTGCTTCCACCGTCATACATAGGATTCATAAAAGTGGAACCCGCCTCGCCCAAATTAGCAGTCAGGGCATCTGAGAGGTTGCCGGTCATAGCCAATGCCATAATAGGAACTACCACAATACCTATAAACATGACCGAACCCTGAATGGAGTCGGTATCACAAACTGCCGAGAAACCGCCCAGAAGGGTGTAAACCAGGATAACTACCGCTCCAATAGCCAGTGCGATATGATAATCCAGGCCAAAAACGGTATTA
>JAILCB010000241.1 GCA_024680595.1 Lachnospiraceae bacterium
GATAGCTATCGTGTCTCTGACTATGAATACAGGGGATACATTTCCCCTGGCGGATAGGATATTGAGGCTGGATAAGGGGATCATGCAAACGGTTTTTCCTGCGGCGGGATAGGGGGATTGCCCGGGGACAGGACGGTAGCCCCCTGCTTCGGCCCCCGCATCCGCCCGGCACGAGGGCTTGCGGGATAGGGGGATTGCCCGGGACAGGACGGTTGAGGAACATATTGATTCAAGACAGGAGGTATCAAAAAATGAAGAAATACCAATATGGAACAGAAGAAAACAGGAAATTTCTAAAGGATTTGGGGGAGGAATTACTTTCCTTCGGCCATCAGTTTCCCTCGGAGGGCGGGAGCTCCTATTATCTGGGAGATGACGGAAGTCCGGACAAGGACAGTCCCAGATTTACCTTTATGACCTGCAGAATGTGTCACGTCTACTGTCTGGGCCATTTCCTAGGGCATGAGGGCAGTGATGAGCTCATAGATGCCGCAATCAAGGGCCTGAAGGGGGAGCTTTATGACAGCAGGAATGACGGCTGGATTCCGGGACTGGAGCCGGACGGGACTCCTTTGGAGGACAAGCAGTGCTACGCCCATGCCTTTGTAATATTGGCCGCCTGTTCTGCCCTGAAGGCCGGAAGACCGGGAGCCCGTGAGCTTCTGGATCACGCATTGCAGGTGTATGACAAATACTTCTGGGACGAGAAGGAAGGACTTGCCTCGGATACCTGGAATTCGGACTTCACGGTCCAGGATACCTATCGGGGTATTAATTCAAATATGCACTCCGTAGAGGCTTTTCTGGCGGTGGCGGATGTCTGCGGCAATGAGGAATATAGGAAGCGGGCGGGCAGCATAATTAAGCATGTGGTCAAGTGGGCGGAGGATAATGACTGGCGTATTCCGGAGCACTTCAATGATAAATGGGAGGTATTGCTGGAATATAATGCGGACAGAAAGGATGACCGCTTCAAGCCCTATGGGGCTACTCCCGGTCATGGTATTGAATGGGCAAGACTTACCACCCAGTGGGCCATCTCCACTTTTGGTAAGGACAGTGAAGAGAGCAGGAAATATATAAGTGCGGCCTGTAAGCTATATGAAAGAGCCATAGGGGACGGCTGGAATAAGGACGGGGCCCCCGGCATCGTATATACCACTATGTGGGACGGGACTCCGGTAGTCCATGACAGGATGCACTGGACCCTTGCGGAGGCCATAAATACCTCCGCCGTCCTCTACAATGCCTCCGGAAATAAGGCCTATCTAAAGGATTATGAGGAGTTCATGGATTATCTGGATAATTATGTGCATGACAAAAAGTATGGCTCCTGGTACCATCAAATGGATAGGAATAATAAGGTCATTGGGACGGTCTGGCCCGGAAAGTCGGATCTCTATCACGCCATGCAGGCTATGCTGATACCCTACAGGGACATATCCAAATCTATAATTTGCAGTGTAAGCGAAGGTGACCGTAATGATTGATTACAAGGTGAATATTAACGGTATCGATGTGGATGCCAAATTCTCTGAGGCGAATACGGAGCAGATCTTTCTGCCCCTATTGAGAAGGCTCACCAAAATGCAGGAGGATAAGGGGCAGAGGCTGCTTGTGATGCTGGCGGCCCCTCCCGGGGCGGGAAAGAGCACTCTCTGCAGTTTTCTGGAGCAGCTTTCCCGCGCTTCCCTGAAGGATTCCGAAGCTGGAACCTTGGATCAAGCGGGGAGCGGAGCTGCGGAGGCAAGTGCCGGGCCCGCGGATCAAGCGGGGAGCGGATCTGTGGAGGGAAGTGCCGGGGCCGCGGATCAAGCCGGGAGCGGAGCTGCGGAGGGAAGTGCCGGAGCCGCGGATCAAGCCGGGAGCGGTGCTGCGGAGGGAAGTGCCGGGGCCGCGGATCAAGCGGGGAGCGGAGCTGTGGAGGGAAGGGCCGGGGCCGCGGAGCATGCCGGGAGTGAGGTTTTGGAGGGGTCCGCCGAGGACGCTGGCCATGCCGGGACTGATCTTTTGGAGGGTTCCGCCGAGGACGCGGGCCATGCCGGGACTGGCCTTTCGGGTCTTTCCGGGACCGGCCTTTCGGATCTTTTATCTGCCGGGGCGGAGGATATAAAGCCCATTCAGGTCATCGGTATGGACGGTTTTCACATGAAGCAGGACTATCTCCTTTCCCATAGCGTTGAAAGAGACGGCAGGGAAGTCAGGATGGTAGACATTAAAGGAGCCCCGGTGACCTTTGAAATCGGTGCTTTCCTGGATAGGGTGAAGAGGGTGGCATCCGGGGAGAATTGCGGCTGGCCCATATATGACAGGCATCTCCACAATCCCATCGATAATGTCATCCGGGTGGAGAAGGACATAGTCCTTTTGGAAGGCAATTACCTGCTGCTGGAGGAAGAGGGCTGGAGAGAGCTTTCTAATTATGCGGACTATACCATATCGCTAAAGGCGGATGAGGGAATGCTTTCAGATAGGCTGGTTGCGCGGAGACTGGAGAGCGGCCATCCGGAGAAGGAATCCAGGGAATTTGTGGAATTCAGCGATATGTATAATGCCAGGACCTGTCTGCAGAAGAGTAAAAGGGCGGATTTGAACCTGAGACTTAGGGAAGACGGGGAGTTTGAGGTAATATAGAATACCCTTAGACTTTCCGAATGCGATAAGGAGACGCATTCGGAAAGTCCGGGCTATAGGGTGACACGCCTCAGCCTCACCGGGGGCCGGACAGGTACGGATTCGCTGTGACAAAAGATAAGCTAAAAATATCTGAAAACAGCTGCCGGTCATCTGTGATGAGCTCCAGCTGTTTTCGATTTGTGTAGGCTAGGAGCCAAAGTCTCATGGGACGCTTGCGACCCGATGAGACCCTGGCGACAGCCCATCATCGAAGGCCTGAAAGGCCTGAGATGTGGGCGTAGACAGAATCGGGCCGGGGGGATTCCCCCTCTCGATTAGGCCTTTCTGTCTGCCGGTCCCTTTTGTCAGGTTTTCTGCTCCTTTTTTGCAGAAAAAAATGCTGAAAAAATTGCTGAAAAAATTTGGAATTGTTGTCATTTTTTACTTGCATTCTGATGGATTTGGATCTATAATTATTTTCCCATTACGGGGTAGTAATGGTTTCGACAGGGATCTCGAAGCTGGAGAAGCTATCCGCAGGACGGTGCGTTAAACCTCAAATTAAATTTAAACGCAGACGAAGATCGCGTATTAGCAGCGGCCTAAGAGCCGCAGCCGTCGGCCCGGTTCTACCCATGGTCCCGGTTCCCGGCGTCAACATCATGGGAAACGGCAGTGTCAAAGCTTTGAGCCACTGTACGTATTATGAAGCTACTAAAGCCGTCAGAGTGCACTTCCCCGGGCGGTGGAGGGAATGTCAATTGAAGTGATATGATAGTAGAAGGACAGGGGACAGGTTTTTGGACACGGGTTCAATTCCCGTCTACTCCATACTGACATGCAAGAAAACGAACACCTGAGGGTGTTCGTTTTCTTGCTTAATCGAAAAATGACTTTCCGAATGCGACAAGGAGCCGCATTCGGAAATCCCGCGCGATGCAAATTTCTGATGAAAATGAAAGAATTATTTGATATAGTTTGGACTTTCGATTATAATAAATAAATTAGAGAATAGGTAATTTTGGGTTTAATATGGTGTTTTTTGAAGTCATAAGATTATGATTAAATAATTGCTTTGGAGAGCAAAATATGAATACAAAGAGAAGGGATGAGACTAAGGAGAGCGAATATGAATCATTACATGAGGCAGTACTTGAAAATGACCATTTTAGCCCTATAAGAATTGCTGTGCCGATTATCGTTATTATCGTGATAATTTCGCTTCTATTTGCATATACCAATGTTCAGAAAAAGGGTATTATTGAGAACGCTGAGCATGTAACAAGTCAGATGGCAGAGTATATTGCCAGTAACATAGCCAATGAAATGGATTTCGGCAAGAGTAGCATTAAATTTGCCTCATCAGCCATTTCACAGTCAATGACATCGGAAATCCTAAAGAATCCGGTGGAGGTTGTCACTCCTCTAATTGAAAATTCTCCATTTGATAAAATTGAATATATCAGGGCGGACGGCATGAATGTCATGAATATTGGCGGACCCTTTGATGCCAGTGATAGGGTTTACTATAAAGAGGGCATTAAGGGTAATACCGGTGTCTGGAATAATTTTCATCCCAAGACTTCGCGGGAAACATTGATGAATTTCTATACACCTCTTTATTATAAGGATAAAATTTCGGGTGTTCTGACAGGATATATTGCCGCCACAACACAGATCGTGCCTTTATTCGAAACAAAGCTTTATGGTCATGATGTTTTCGGATTGCTGGTCGATGAAAATGGAATGGTAATCTGTTCAACAGTTAAATCGGATTATGTAAAAGACTTATCCCTGAACATCTTTTTGGATGGTTTTGGTTTTGATGCAGATGAGAAGAATGGAGTTATTGATATAATTAATGGCGCAACTATGGATGCGGTTTCCCATATAGATCCCCGCGGCAGTGGACGGATATGTGTTGCACTGATTCCGGGAACTGACTGGAAAGTGGGAATATTTGTCCCTAAAACATCTCTTGATGCAATTGTTGCCACGAATACCAGGGATTCCCTAATTACAATTGGCATCATTAGTTTAATTCTATTTATATATGCGGCTTTTTTTCTTTCCAGAAATATGAAAAGACGAAAGGAAATTTCAAAGTTGAATTTGAGATTGGAAGAGGAGAACCGCATTTTTGATGAAGAAAACAAACGGGTTTTCAAGGAATTATCAGAGATGAGGGATATCATTGCGTCCGCCCACATGGGGACCTGGCGTATTGAACAGGTTGAAGGCGAAGAGCCGCGGATGTATGTGGATGATACCATGAAAATGCTTCTGGGGGTTTCAGGTAGGGAGAGGACTCCGGAAGAAACCTATAATGACTGGTTTAATAATATTACACCTCAGGCGCTGCCTTCAGTTATCGCAAGTGTTGATAAAATGAAAGAGGGCAAATTTGATGAGAATACATACCTGTGGCTTCATCCCAGTAAGGGGGAGCGCTATGTGAGATGCGGCGGAACAGCGCAGAAGATTGAGAAGGGATTTATACTCAGCGGTTACCATTATGATGTGGATGATGTTGTCCGTGAGGATTTAGCCAAAGTCGTAATGCTGCAGGACGCCCTTGATGAAAAGAATGATTATTATAGTACATTGGGGACGCTTGCCAGTATTTATAATAGCCTGCATGTAATTGATCTGGTAGAAGATACTGCTGTTGAAATTGGTGCAAGAGATACCTTCTATCATAAACAGAATGCGGGAAGGATGATTGGTCGGATTATGACGGAGCTGGCCACGGACGAATATAGAGAAAAGGCGCTGGAATATACCGATCTCAAGACACTTGCAGACAGAATGCAGAACAAGAAGTATATATCAGCCCAGCTTATCAGTAAGAGTATTGGCTGGTTCTTGGCTAGCTTTATAACGATGGAGGCGGATGGGACCGGCAGACCTATTAGGGTTGTATTTACAACCCAAAGCATAGATGAAGCCAAGAAACAGGAAGAGAAGCTTATTCATAGGTCCCGGACGGATGAGCTTACCGGTCTCCTGAACAGGCGGGCCTATGAAGAGGATATATATGAGCAAAATAGTGTTCCTGTGATGGATTCCTTTGTCCTAATGTCCCTTGATGTCAATGGGCTGAAGGTTATTAATGATACATTGGGTCATGCGGCCGGAGATGAATTGCTAATCGGTGCCAGCCAGTGTATGAAGAGAAGCCTTGGACCATATGGGAGAATATATAGGACCGGCGGGGATGAGTTTATAGCCACCCTCTCCTGTGATGAGAAGAAATTGAAGGAGGTTTTGGCTGATTTTGAAGAGACCATGGCAAACTGGACAGGCAAGCTGGTGGATAGTCTGACCATATCCTATGGTTATATTAGTAAGGAAGAGGAACCGGAGATGTCGGTGAGAGAGATGGGAATCATTGCCGACAAGAGAATGTATGAGGCGAAGTCAGCCCATTATAGGAAAACGGGTGTGGACAGAAGAGGAACTCAGGATGCCTATAGGGCTTTATCCGAGCTGTATACAAAGATTCTGAAAATTAATATTACGGATGATTCATATCAGGTCATTAATATGGATGATGTGGAAAAGACGGAGGAGAAGGGGTTCTCGGAAAAGATATCCTCCTGGCTCTCATCATTTGGCACAAGTGGGCAGGTTCATCCCAATGATTTGCAGGAATATCTGAGAAAAACGGATCTTCAATTCCTGAGGAATTATTTTGCAGGGAATAAAGTCTCTCTTAGCTTTGTCTATAGAAGAAAATATGGGGATGAATTTAAGCTTGTAATGATGGAGATTATTCTGGCAAATGATTATAGTGATACAAATCAGAGTCTCTATCTGTATGTGAAGAGCATAGACAGATAGGATTGATTTATCTGGCGGGGGGTAACCCTTGCTAGGCGATATGAGGATGGACTTGCGTTGTCCATCCTTTTTCTATCGCAGAGCCGCCGAGATGAATTTGTCGGTTAAAGCCGACCGGCGGCTCGCGGACGAGAGGGGGCGATTTGCATCTTCCATACTCGATTGTAGGAGGCGGGGACCTATCATCCAAGGCGGACAGATTTGGGATGAGGCTACCAGGCAGAGGGGATTTTTCCCTACTCGATTGCATGCCACTTGAATGGATGGGGATAATATGATATGTAATGAGGGAAAAGGCAGGTATTCTTGATTAACTTTGCTGAAAGCAAATGAGGATGGTTTTTGAAGGAATGAGGAACTGTGAACCCGGTGCATTTGAATTGATATCGGGGCGGGCTTCCGGAAGATAGATTTTCAAGGAGAATTATATGGAGATTCGAAAAACAAGGGTGGAGGATATTGAGAGGGTTATGGAGATATATGCCTATGCCCGTTCTTTTATGGCAGAGCACGGGAATCCCAATCAATGGGGACCCACCAATTGGCCTCCGGAGCAGCTGATTCGACAGGATATAGAGAAGGGTGACAGCTATGTCTGTGTGGACGGAAATGAGGTGTTGGGGGTTTTCTACTATATATTCGGAAAGGATATCGAGCCCACTTATATGAATATTGAGGATGGGGCCTGGATAAGTGACAGTCCCTACGGTGTGGTACATAGGATTGCCAGTGACGGCAGCAGGAAAGGGGTCGGGGCCTTCTGCATTAAATGGGCCTTTGATCAATGCGGCCACCTGCGAATCGATACCCACGGCGACAATGTGGTCATGCAGGGGCTTTTGAAGAGGCTGGGATTTATCCACTGCGGCACCATTTACGTGGAGGAGGATGACTATCCCAGACTGGCCTTTGAATTATTGAGGAATTGATTGAATTATTGATACAGGAAAGGGGGAGGGGAGATGGAACTGAAAGAACTGCTTTCATATGATGATATCGTGATTCAGTGTCACGATAATCCCGACGCGGACGCCCTATCCTCAGGCTATGCCCTATATTGGTACTTTCATCGTCTGGGAAAGAAGGCAAGGCTTATTTATCGTGGCAGGAATCGGATAAGCAAGAGTAATCTCCGTATTATGATTGAGGAGCTTGATGTACCGGTAACCTATGAGCCTGATTTCACGGATGTTCCGGAACTCCTCATAACCGTGGATTGCCAGTACGGCCAGAAGAATGTCACCGGGACTGAGGCCTTACATGTAGTTATTATTGACCATCACAGCTTTGTGACCGAGCCGACTGTCCCTTTGAGATAAGGAGCAGGCTGGGAAGCTGCGCAACCCTGGTATGGGATATGATTAGAAAAGAAGGCCTTTCCTTTGACGATGAACCCCTTCTGTCAACAGCCCTGTATTATGGACTATACACAGATACAAACCGTTTATCTGAGATTTCGCATCCTCTTGACCGGGATATGATAGAGGAATTGACGGTTCAAAAGAGCATAATTACCAAAATGAATAATTCCAATATATCCATGGATGAACTTTTTATTACAGGAAGGGCCATCCTGAAGAATGAATACGATCCGATAGGGGTGGAGGGAGAAATCTATCCAATAAAGAAGGAAAAGTTTGAGAAGAGTTACGTTTTGAAGGGCTCTGATTATGAGAAGACATTTGAGTATTCTCCTAGGATAAAGAATTTGCAGACAGAGGAGAAGAGGCAGGTGCTTCCCTTTGCGAAAAAGGCCCTAAGCACAACGGTGACGGCAATATATGCAAGACCTTTGACAAAAAGCGTAAAACTCTTCACTGCCTGGGACAGGGAGAGGTATTATTCCGGGGAGCCCGGGGATTCCGGCGTGATCCTATTAACAAGCAGCTGCAGGATAATATTATACAAACCGAGGGAGGACTTGCTGGAGGATTACACATATACCTGGTTTTCGGATCCCCCCAAAGAATATGGACTGGCAGCGGCCATAAAGGAGGATAGGCTCTATATCTGGTTTTCGGATGCGGACTATATGGCAGTATATGAGTGGGTTGGAAATGGGGGACATGAGAGGATAGGCAGTATTAATTTCAATGAGAGGAAGGAAACATTAGGGAGAAGGCTAGAAGACGGGGATGAGGTAAAGTCGGATGATGGGAAATATATTATGTCAACTGGACCTAACCATACATTGTTAATTTCCGATGCGAAGAGCAGAGAAACCGTAAAGACTCTGTATGATATGAGTGGCGGCTATAATGCTCTAAAAGAGCTGCCGGGAATAGGGGGATATATGCTTGTCTCTGACGGGAAATATTCCTTCCAGCTGGATCCGGACCTGAATATTATCGCGGCTATTCCCTATTTCTATGAATATGACAGGGAGGGGAAGGCTTTTCTCCTATATCGTTACACAAAGGAGGATGAGGATTACGAGCTGTATCGGGTTCCTGTGGCTTCCTATGAGGATTTGATAAGCGAGGCCGACAAGCTCCTTTCGGGTTATTGTCCCTCCAAAGAGGTATTGGATAAGTACAAAATGATGCAGTAAGGGTGTGAAGAGAGGCCTTTATGGACTGAAGACGGAAAAGGTGCCCGGGACAGCCGGTGGGGGCGGTCCCGGGCTCCTTTATCGCAGAGCCGCCGAGATGAAATTTGTCGGCTGAAGCCTACCCGGCGGCTCGCGGACGAGTAGGGTGCGATTTGCATCTTCCCTATTCGATTAAAAAAATGGATTGTAGGATATTAAATATCAGGGATTAGGGAATGCGGCTCCTTGTCGCATTCGGAAAGTTATACCCTGGAATAACCGTAGCTATTGCAGATTGCGTCGATGGGGATTTTCTTCTCGCAGAGGGGGCAGCCTACATGGGGGTAGGACTTGTAACCGCCCGGCAGATCCTTGGGGCTGAATAGGTGGGTGATGGGAATGTCCTCCACCGTGTCATTAGCCGAGAATATGGCGCAGACTCCTGCGATCTGGCCGCCGTAGTAGCGGACGGTATTAATGGTCCTGGCAACAGTACGGCCGGTGGTGTCGGAGGCCAGCAGAATAAGGATATGCTTATTCTTGATCATCATCTTGGTGTTCTCGCGGAAAATCATCTGCTCGGAACTGGAGAATTCCGGAACCGTAATGTAAATGGTTTTGTGGGCATTCATATTCATGACACCGGCACGGGACAGCTTCTCTGCCAGATAGGCGCCGATAATCTCGCAGCCGTCCATACAGAGAATGGTGTCGATTGCCGTGGTGGCCATATAAAAGCGTGTGACGGCCTCCGCTACGGCGTTGGCCTCAGACATTCTGGACTTCATTCCCGTCATATCAATATAGTAATTGACATGGGAATTGGGCGTGACAAAATGTCCGGGAGTTACCCTTAGGATAATATTGGGATCCAAGGGGGATATAATCTTTTTATAATCTTCCATGTAACCCTCCTTTGCTCTCGCAATGAAATTTGAACTACCGTTCGGCGGAACACATCTCCGCCGTCAAGAAATAATATAGTAATTTTAAACGATATTTACTCAGATTGCAACAAAGGAATTTTGTAAATTGCATAAATTTAATGGTTTTTCCGGAGAAGAACAATCCCGGTACTGGGCCGGACCCGGATTTTTCAGGAGTGTATATGGGGAAAAAGCCCTTGCAAGGTTTAGGAAAGCGTGTTATTATAACGATTCGTGAGACTTATTATATAGGTCGGTAGGAGATGGTCCGCTGTCACAATTATTGTGTTAAGAACGTCGAATAGCCCGCCTGGTACGACGGGGATGTCCGCGGAGAATATAGGGCGGAACCCACATTTCTCTGTTCGTGTCGGCAGGGTACACTATTATCGGAGGTAAATATTATCATGAATGCAACTATTATCACAGAGCTGGAGAAGGAACAGTTAAAGAAAGAGGCGCCTCAGTTTCGGGTAGGCGATACCGTTCGGGTTCACAACCGTATCAAGGAAGGTGAGAAGTCCAGAATTCAGATTTTTGAGGGCACTGTCATCAAGAAGCAGGGTGGCAGCAACCGCGCCACATTTACCGTTCGTAAGCTTTCAAATGGTGTAGGCGTTGAGAAGACCTGGCCCCTTCACTCCCCTAATGTGGCGAAGGTGGAAGTGGTCCGTTCCGGAAAGGTACGTAGGGCAAAGCTCTTCTTCCTGAGAGATAGGAAGGGTAAGAGGGCAAAGCTCAAGGAGATCGTGGACTGATATTAAGTCGGAATCCCTCATATTTGGGGATTGTCGGGCTTTTTGCCCGGCCTGGGACTTACATAGTGAAATAGGGCTGCAGGATAAGCGGTTCGGGCAGCGAGGGCGGATACTGCATCGGAAAATGCGGCAGACCGCCCTTTTTTCATAGGGGTATTGAATATGGGAAAGATGGCAGAAAAATACCTGTGGCGAGACAGGAAGAGGACATTTCTGGGTTTACCCTGGAGTTTCACTGTTTACGCGGTGGATGAAGAACGTTTCTATATTAAAAGGGGCTTCCTGAATATTAAGCAGGATGAGGTCCGGCTTTATCGAATCATGGATCTGTCCCTTTCCATGAATCTGGGACAGCGGATTTTCCGGGTGGGCACCATTAAGTGCAGCTCTGCGGATAAATCCATGGGGGATTTCGAGATCAAGAGTGTGAAGAAGCCCCGGGAAGTGATGGAGCTAATCAGTGAGCTGGTGGAGAAGCAGAGGGATCGGAAGCGGATTTCCGGCCGGGAATTCCTCCATGACGGCGGTATGCACGACGGAAATTATGGGGACGATGACGACGAGCTCGATAATGATTTCTAGGTTTTGTTTTCTGTGCAGGCTCTTATTTTCCGGGAATCTTCTAATAGATTGCCGGCGGCTTTGACTGCATTCACCAAAAAATGTCCCGGCTGTGGGATTATCTTTTCTTGCGGATTTCTGATAGAAGATATCGGAGTCAGCTAAAGCGGTTGGGATCTTAGGTGTTTAGAATTTTGGAAATGAGAGTATATGGATTTGGTCAGCTGTTTCCTTTCACTTGTCAATATCCGAAAAAGGAAAGCTGATTCCCATTGTTTGCTGCTGTGGTTATTGGATGATATGACAGGGGAATGATTTCCCCGGAGGTAACATTAGGAGAAAGAAATGGCTTTATTGGATGTCAGGAATCTTTCGGTGAGCGTGGAGGATCAGGAGATTCTCCACGATATTTCACTTGAAATTAATAAGGGTGAAACCCATGTGCTGATGGGACCCAATGGGGCGGGCAAGTCTACCCTGGGCTATGCACTTATGGGGAATCCCAATTATCGTATTAATGAAGGAGAGATTTACTTTAACGGTCTCTCCATTAAGGATGAGAGCGCGGATAAGAGGGCTAAGGCGGGTATGTTCCTGTCCTTTCAGAACCCTCTGGAGGTGCCGGGAATTTCCCTGGCCTCCTTTATCCGAAATGCCATTGTGAGGCAGACGGGACAGAAGGTCAAGTATTCCGAATTCAAGCGAAATCTGAAGGAGAGCATGGAGCTTCTTTCCTTTGACGAGTCCTACAAGGACAGGGATTTGAATGTGGGCTTTTCCGGAGGTGAAAAAAAGAAGGCGGAGATCTTGCAGTTATTGATGCTCAATCCCCGTCTGGCCATTCTGGATGAGACGGATTCCGGCCTGGACGTGGATGCGGTTCGGACGGTTTCCAAGGGAATCGAGGCTTTTCAGGAGAAAAGGGACGGAGCCCTCTTAATTATTACTCATTCCACACGTATTCTGGAGTCCCTCCATGTGGACAAAACCCATGTCCTGGTCAAGGGACGTATGGTGCGGACGGGAGACGCCTCTCTGGTGGATGAAATCAACCAGAACGGCTTCGAGCAGTTTATAGAGGGCAGCGCAGCCGAATAAATCCGGGCTGCGGAAGAGGTATTTATGGCTGATAAGAAAACAGTTGTACAGGATATCGACCGCTCTTTCTATGATTTCCGCTATGAAGAAAAGGACTTCTACCGGGTGGAAGAGGGGCTGACAGAGGATATCGTGAGAAAGATTTCCGAGGAGAAGCATGACCCGGAATGGATGACTGAGTTTCGGCTCAAGTCGCTGGAAATCTATCATAAATTAAAGGTACCGGACTGGGGACCCGATATTTCCGGACTTAATATGGATGATATTGTCACCTATGTCCGGCCTAATACGGCCATGAAGGGCAAGTGGGCGGATGTTCCGGATGATATTAAGAATACCTTTGAGAGGCTGGGTATTCCGGAGGCCGAGCGGAAGTCCTTGGCAGGTGTGGGCGCCCAGTATGATTCGGAGCTGGTCTATCATAATGTGAAGGAAGAGGTTCTGGCCCAGGGCGTGATTTATACCGATATGGAGAGCGCCCTGAAGGAGCATGAGGAAAAGGTGAAGAGCCATTTCATGAAGCTGGTGCCTCCTACGGATCACAAGTTTGCGGCCCTGCACGGGGCGGTCTGGTCCGGGGGTTCCTATGTCTATGTGCCGCCCGGAGTCAAGGTTGAAATCCCCCTGCAGTCCTATTTCCGGCTCAATGCCGCAGGGGCCGGCCAGTTCGAGCATACCCTTATTATTGTGGATGAAGGGGCGGATCTGCATTTCATAGAGGGCTGTTCCGCGCCTAAGTATAATGTGGCCAATCTCCATGCGGGCTGCGTGGAGCTTTTCGTAGGCAGGAATGCCCGACTGCGTTATTCTACTATCGAGAATTGGTCCAGGAATATGTATAATCTCAATACCAAGCGGTCCATCTGTGAGGAGGGGGCGGTTATGGAGTGGGTTTCCGGCTCCTTTGGCTCCCATGTGAGCTATCTCTATCCCATGACCATTCTCAAGGGCAATAATTCCCATATGGAATTCACGGGTATTACCTTTGCCGGAAAGGGACAGAATCTGGATACCGGGGCGAAGGTGGTGCAGATTGGGCAGAATACCAGCTCTGTTATCAATACCAAGTCCATTTCCAAGGACGGGGGTATCAGCACCTACCGGAGCTCGGTTCAGGTGATGGAGAAGGCCAAGAATGCCAAGTCGTCGGTGTCCTGTGCCTCCCTTATGCTGGATGACAGATCCCGGTCTGATACGGTGCCTGCCATGGATATCCGCACCAATGACGCGGATATCGGCCATGAGGCCAGGATTGGGCGGATAAGTGATGATGCGGTTTTCTATCTCATGAGCCGGGGGATTTCCGAGAATGAGGCCAGGGCCATGATTGTGAGCGGCTTTGCCAATCCGGTTTCCAAGGAGCTGCCTTTGGAGTATGCTGTGGAGATGAATAATCTGATTCAGCTGGAGATGGAAGGACAGATGTAGGATAGAGACTTTCTGCAAGCCGGGAGGCAGGACCCGGATTCCCGGGGGTTACGGGAAAGCAGGTGGAAGGCCGGGGGATTCCAGCCGCCCAGAGGTTACGGGAAAGTAGGTCATAGACGGAAGGCCGGGGATTCCGGTCGCCCGGGATTTACGAGCGGCCCGGTTATTGGGATTTTTGGGAGTTCGGAAGGAAAAAACGGTTCTTTCGGGACTATGGAAAGTCCGGGGGATTCCGGTTGCCCGTGAGCTAGAAGCGGCCCGGTTATTGGGATTTTTGGGAGTTCGGAAGGAAAAAACGGTTCTTTCGGGACTATGGAAAGTCCGGGGGATTCCG